>JAZOMV010000035.1:0-11828 GCA_045654165.1 Christensenellaceae bacterium | reverse complement strand
TTCAAACTTTTTATAGTAACGCCAAAAAAGAAAAAGAAAAACTTGATAATTTTAATAATATTGCAGAAAATTTAATTAAAAATAAAGATAATTTAGAAAAAAATATATTTGAAAAATATACGATTTTAAGCAATAATAGAAAAAAAGTTGCTATTGATTTAGAAAAAAACGTGTTAAGCGAATTAAAAGAGTTGGGCATGTCAAAGGCTAATTTCCAAATATATTTTGAAGATTTACCAAGTAAGGACGATTGCAGTTTCACTTCTTCTAACGGTATTGATAAAATCGACTTTATGTTTTCAGCAAATATCGGCGAACCGATTAAACCCCTTTCTTCAGTTATAAGTGGTGGGGAATTAAGTAGGTTTATGTTAGCATTAAAAGCACAAACAGCCAAATTTAGCGACGTTTCAACATATATTTTTGACGAAATTGATTCAGGTATTAGTGGTTTTACAGCTAAAACAGTTGCAGAAAAGCTAGCCAAAATTTCAAAAAAGGTTCAAGTTCTTGCCATTTCACACTTGCCTCAAATTTCAGCAATGGCAGACAATAATCTACTTATAGAAAAAACTGAAGAAAATTCAAGGGCTTGCACTAAAGTTAAAAGTGTTACTGATAACGAAAAGGTTATTGAAATTACAAGACTATTAAGTGGTGACGTATCTAGTGAACACTCGATAGCACATGCAAAAGAATTAATTAACCAAGCAAATGAATTCAAAAAAACACTATAAAAAAAGACCGAAAGGTCTTTTTTTTAATTATTCCACCAGTCTTCTAAATTACCTATAGAAGTTTTCACTTTTTTCAAATTTATTCTTTCACCAAAACGTTTTACATGTCCATCTTCAAAATAGGGTATAACACTATAACAATACTCGGTGTTTGGCAAAATTCTTTTATCAAAAAAGAATTCTTTATTGTTATTTTTCGTATCATAAACTAGAATATTGTTTCTATAAATTTGAGCATTTATATTTTCTATCAGACATAATGATATCATAATTCCATTTGAATATACTGATATTTCGCATCTTTCTATTTTGGGCTTAGAATATCTTGTAGAAATAGTTTTAGGTAATTTATTTTTCTTAAAAATTGTTTTTATTTTATTTCTTTCTAAACAAAAATCTTCTACAAGTGATACGTTATGATTTTGTTCAAAATCAATTTTATCAATATATTTTTCTATTACGTTATCCGACCTATTATAACTGTCAGGGTAGATTTTATTTTTATAGAGTTTATTCCAAATGTTAGATGCCGATACTGTTGGCAAAGTTCCACCGGTAATACTGTTAGACATTAATGAAGCGTCTTTTGTTCCCATCCAAACACCTAATAATTTTTCTGAATTATACGATAGGTTGTATGCATCTGAATTGCCTTTTTTATTTCCCACAGTACCCGTTTTAGAACAAAGGGGAATATTTATAAAAGAAAGTTTTTTTGCCGTTCCATTAACGACACAACTTTCCATCATATCATTAACTATCGACGTGGTATCTTCAGAAAAAACTTTATTGTTTTTTTCTTGTCTTAAAAATAAATTTCTTCCATTTTCCAACTCTATTCTTTTAATAGTTTTAACGTCGACAAAATAGCCGTCATTTAAAAAAGGTGTATACGCACTACATAATTCAGTCAAAGTCGCACCTTTTTCTGTAGAACCAAGCGCAATCCCTAACGAATTATCATTTTCACTCAATTTTAATCCCGTTTTGTTAATATAAGTTTTTGCTTTTTTGATGCCCGTATAATTTAGCAATTTTACAGCACAAACGTTAAGGCTTTTTGCAAGAGAATCTTTAACCGAAACAAAGCCATGATATTCGTCACCAAAATTAGAAGGGGAATACCCGTTAAAGTCAGTTTTTTCATCTAAAATAGGTGAGCAGGAATACACAACGTCGTTCTCTATTGCAGGTGCGTAAACTAATATGGGTTTTATAGTTGAACCCACTTGTCTTTTTATTTCCCCACAAGTTGAATAATAAGCTGTAATATTGCCATTTTTATTTATTAAAATAGCACTTTTTTCATAATTATCGGTAATTTTAGCAAATTCTTCGTTTAAAATTTCTTGATCTTCTTTTACAAAATTAGTGTAAACGTTAACGTTTCCCAAAATATATGGTGAGTTTTTTATTAAGTTATTATATTCTTTTCTAACTAAATAAAAATAATCGTAATGATTATAATTTTTATTATTAAGTTCTTGCGTAACAGTTTGTTTTTTTGCTGACAAATATTGTTTTTCAGTTATATAGCCTTGCTTTTTCATTTGTTTTAAAACAAGATTTTTTCTCTCATAACAATTTTCACTATTAAATCTTGGTGAATAAGAGGCAGGTGCTTTAATCATTCCTGCTAAAATTGCACCTTGATTTAAAGTCATATTTTCAGGTAAAACATTAAAATAATGCTTGGACGCAGAGGTTATTCCGTAACAGTTTTCACCAAAATATATACTATTTAGGTACTTTTCTAAAATTTCTTTTTTATTATATTTCTTTTCAAGTTGTCGTGCTAATTTTATTTCCGAAAACTTTCTTTTGAAAGTTTTATCATTACTTAAATGAGTATTTTTAATTAATTGTTGCGAAATAGTAGAGCCACCTTCTTTAAAAGAGAAACTTTTAATATTACTAATAATAGCCCGTGCTAAACCGTGATAATCAACGCCGTTATGAGAATAGAATCTTTTATCTTCAACAGCAATAAAAGCATTTTGAACGTGTTTAGGAATTTTTTCTAATTCAGTAATTGCTTGCTTGCCAGAATCTTTAAATAAAAAATTACCGTCTATATCGTAAAAGTTAAGCGATTGATCTACGTTAATCAATTTACTTTCGTCTAAATTTACGTTAAAAGTAGTTTGATTAATATAAATAATTAATCCCAAAACAACGATTATTAAACAACAAAAAATTGCTAAAAAAGCCCTTACAATTCGCTTCATTTATACTAGTATGCTTAATAAGAAATTTATTATTCGAAATTATAGTTTTATAAATTGACAAAATTCAACAAATAAGTTATTATATAACTTATGATGAATATAGATAAAAAATATTTTATAACAACTTACGGTTGTCAAATGAATCTTCACGAATCGGAAAAAATCGCAGGCGTATTAACTAGTTTGGGATACTCAAGCGCTGAAAAAGAATCGGATGCTGACGTCATAGTTTTCAACACTTGTTGTATAAGAGAAAACGCTGAAGATAGAGCAGAAGGGAATATCGGTGCGTTAAAGCAACTTAAAAGAAAAAAAGACGTTATAATTGCAGTAGGGGGATGCATGACTCAGCAAAAAGGTTTTGCAGAAAAACTTCATGAAAAATTCCCCTTTATCGATATTATTTTCGGCACGCATAACCTTGAAAATTTCAAAGAACTTTTTGAAAAAAAACTAACTCAAAAAAAGAGTTTAATTTCCGTTTGGGAAAAAGAAGGATGTATTATAGAAGGTACGCCCAAAAAACGTACAAGTTTTCCAAATGCTTGGGTCAACATTACTTACGGGTGTAATAATTTTTGTACTTATTGTATCGTTCCTTACGTTAGAGGCAGGGAAAGAAGCAGAAAAATTGAAGATATCGTAACGGAATGCAAAAATCTTGTTAAAGAAGGCTATAAAGAAATTACTTTACTAGGTCAGAACGTAAATTCTTATGGAAATGATCTAGGCGACGTAGATTTTGCTATGCTTATCGATAGGATATCTCAAATTGAAGGTAAATTCCGTTTAAAATTCATGACTAATCACCCTAAAGATTTATCGGAAAAACTCGTTCTTGCGATAAAAAATAGTGACAAAGTTTGCCATACTATACATTTACCCGTTCAAGCAGGTTCTAACCGTATTTTGAAACTTATGAACCGTAAATATACAAGAGAAGATTATTTTGAAAAAATTGATATTTTAAGAAAACATATTCCCGATATAGCAATTACTAGCGATATTATGGTAGGTTTTCCAACCGAAACAGAACAAGATTTTCTAGACACGGTTGATCTTGTAGAAAAAGTTAATTTTTCTGGGGCGTTCACCTTTATTTATTCTAGAAGAAAAGGCACGCCTGCCGATAAAATGGATGGGCAAATCCCAGAAGAAGTTGGTAAAGATAGAATCATGCGTTTGATCGATATTCAAAACGCTATTAATCGAAAACAATCAGAAAAATATAAAGATAAAACCGTAGAAATTCTTTGCGAAGGTTTTGATAAAAAGAAAAAGATGTATTTAGGTAGAGATACGCACGGTCGCATGGCGTATTTCAAATCCGATAAAAATCTAATAGGCGAATTCGTTATGGTTAAAATTAATAAAACCGGTGGAATTTCCCTTATAGGCGAAATTGATAATAATTATTTAGGTTAGGTAAAAAATGGCACTTTCACCAATGATGCAACACTATTTGCAAATAAAAGAAAAATATCCCGACACAATCGTTTTTTATAGATTAGGCGATTTTTACGAGATGTTTTTTGATGATGCCGTAAAGGTTTCATCTCTACTTGATTTAACTTTAACAGGTAGAGATTGTGGGCTAGAAGAGAGAGCACCTATGTGTGGAATACCTTTTCACGCTTCTGAATTATATATTTCTAAACTAGTTTCTCTTGGGGAAAAAGTGGCTATATGCGAACAATTAAACGAACCAAACGGAAAAGAACTAGTTAAGAGGGACGTTGTAAAAGTAGTTACGGCAGGGACAGTAACAAACAACGAACTTATTGATGAAAAAAGCAACAATTTCTTAGGCTCGGTCTTTATTAAAGATCAACAAGTGGCGTTTGCCTGGGCAGATATTACAACCGGGGAATTTTTCGTAAGAAATTTCACAGGTGAAAACGTTCTATCTGAATTATTAGACGCACTCGTTAGGGTAAATCCTGCTGAAATAATTTCAAATGCATACGCAGAAGAACTTTTTAGAGAATCCCCACTAATCAAACACGGTGTTTTACCTAAATTTTTTGCCTTTACTGAAAGCGAATTCAATCTTCAAAACGCAAGAAAAACGCTAGAAAATCAGTTCAAAGTTCTTTCTTTTGCTCATTTTGGCATAGAAGATTATAATGAGTGTATTTCCGTTGTCGGCGCTCTTATTTCATACCTTAAAGAAACTCAAAAGCACGCTTTAAGTAATATAACTTCAATAAAGAAAGAGAACGCAAGCGAATTTATGATGATTGACGTTAACGCAATCAGAAACCTTGAACTTGTAAAAACGTTAAGAGACGGAAAAAGATACGGTTCTTTATTATGGCTTTTAGATAAAACCAAAACAAGCATGGGGGCGAGAAGACTTCAAAGTTGGATTCTTTCACCACTTACGGATAAAGACAAAATAAATTATAGGCTAGATGGGGTTTCGGCTTTTTTTGGCGACACAAGAATACGACAAGGTTTATCTAACGTTTTATCATCAGTCAAAGACGTTGGCAGGTTAACAGGGAAAATATCTAATGGAAATCTCACACCCAAAGACTGCGTTTCTTTAAAAAATTCGTTAGAAGTGCTACCTAACGTAAAATTTCAACTTCTTGGAATTTCAGCACCTATCGTTTGTGATATAACCGAACGATTAGGCGACTTTAGTGAAATGGTTCAATTATTAAACAATGCCATTGCTGACGAACCACCCGTAAATATTAAAGACGGAGGATATATCAAAGCAGGCTATAACGAAGAACTTGATAATTTTAGAAATTTCAGTAAAAACAGCAAGGCTTGTATTGCTGAAATAGAAAACTCTGAACGAGAAAAAACGGGAATAAAAAATCTTAAAATTAGTTATAACCGTGTTTTTGGGTATTATTTTGAAGTAACGAATTCGTATAAAGATAAAGTTCCTTACTATTTTATTCGTAGACAAACCCTTGCTAATGCTGAACGTTTTTTCACCGAAGAGCTTAAAGAATTAGAAACAAAAATTTTAACTAGTGAAGAATCGGCATTATCTCTTGAAGCAAAAATATTTATAGAAATTAAAAACTATTTATTAGAAAAAATAGAAGAACTTAAAAATTGCGCAGATGCAATTGCCGATCTTGACGTATTACTTTCTCTTTCTAACATTGCAAGGGAAAAATCTTACGTTAGACCTACAATTGTAAACTCAAACGAAAAACTTGACATTGTAGACGGTAGACACCCCGTTGTAGAAGCAATATCTAAGCAAAGGTTCGTTCCAAACGATTGCGTTTTAGATAGCGACGAAAATCGTACAATGATTTTAACAGGGCCTAATATGGCTGGTAAAAGTACGTATATGCGCCAGATAGCATTAATTACTTTGCTTGCACATATAGGATCGTTTGTTCCTGCAAAATACGCCGATATACCTTTAACTGATAAAATTTTCACAAGAATCGGCGCAAGCGACAATCTAATTTCCGACCAAAGTACTTTTATGGTAGAAATGACGGAAATGGCGAATATAGTTCAAAATGCAACAGATAAAAGTCTTTTAATTCTTGACGAAATAGGTAGAGGCACAAGTACTTTTGACGGGCTTAGTATTGCTTGGGCAGCCGTTGAGTTTATTAACAATAACATTAAAGCAAAAACTCTTTTTGCAACCCACTATCACGAGCTAACCGAACTAGAAGGGACAATAAACGGTGTTAAAAACTATAAAGTTACCGTTAAAGAAATGCAAGGTGGCATAGTCTTTTTAAGAAAAATTATGCGTGGTGGTACAAATAGAAGTTTTGGTATAGAAGTAGCTGAACTTGCCGGCGTTAACAAGCAAGTTACGGATAGAGCAAAGAAAATATTAAAATCTTTAGAAAAAAATAACGCTACGAAAAACAACGATTTTTCTATAACTGACAATCCAGAAGAAATAACAAAATTATCAGAAATTGAAAGAATAATATGTGAACTCGATATGGACAATTTATCGCCAATGCAAGCATTTAATATTCTCAACGATTTACAAGAAAAAACAAAGGATATTTAAGATGGCAAAAATCAACCTTTTATCAAGCAAAATATATAATAGAATTTCAGCCGGCGAAGTAGTTGAACGCCCCGCATCAGTAGTTAAAGAATTAGTAGAAAACTCTTTAGACGCAGGCGCATCAAATATTATTATAGAAATTGAAAACGGTGGAATTTCTTCAATAAAAGTTACCGATAATGGCTATGGAATAGAAAAAAGCGAAATAAAAAAAGCACTTTTGCCTCACGCAACTAGTAAAATTTCTACAGTATCGGATCTTGATAATATTTGTTCGTTCGGTTTTCGTGGAGAGGCTTTAGCAAGTATCGCAGCCGTTTCAAAAATAACAATCGTATCTAAAACCGATAATAGCGATTTAGGATCGAAAATTTATTCAGAAGGCGGCGTTATGTCTGAAGTTGTTGACTGTGGCGCATCAGTTGGCACAGAAATTACGGTTAATAATTTATTTTATAACACGCCGGTTAGAGAAAAATTCTTAAAAAGCGAACGTTCTGAAGAAAATGAAATTTCTTCTATAGTTTCAAAATTTATTCTTGGCAACACGTCTATTGCTTTCAAATACGTTGCTGATGGAAAAGTTGTTTATCAATCTTACGGAGATGGCTTTGAATCGGCGCTCGTTTGCGTTTACGGTCCAAATATTGTAAACGACTGTTTTTATATTGATACTGAAAAAAACGGGGTAAAAATAAACGGGTATATAGGAAAACAATATTTTTCTAAAGGCAATAGATCTTATCAAACGGTCTTTTTAAATAAGCGTTATATAAATAACCAAACCGTTTCGTTAGCCGTTAACAATGCGTATCTTTCTTACATGATGAAAAGACAATACCCGTTTTACGTCTTGTCGTTAACAGTTCCAACGGAATTTGTTGACGTCAACGTACACCCAAACAAACTTGACGTTAGATTTGCAAATAACCAAATCGTATACGGATCAGTCTATTCAGTAATTTCCAAAGTTTTAGACGGAGCAGGTGAAGCCCTTAAAATCGTTACGGAAAATTCAAATCGCCCTGAACAACCTGAAATAAAAATGCCAAAATCTTTACCTTTCGTAAACAAATTTGATGATGAAGGAAAGATTCCAGACTTTTTCGAAAAAATTAAAAACGATCCTAATTACACCAAACCATTTCCTAAATACAAAAAACCACCCAAAATTGATTTAGGCATGATTTATTTTGACAACAATGCTGTAGACGATATTAAAAATTTCAATCCATCTGAAAAAGAAGAAAAAGCAACAGTAGATGTTTTCCTTGAAAACAAAGCATTTTTAGAATGTTTGGAAAAAGAACGTCTTGAAAAAACAAACAACGAACAACAAGTTGTTAAAATAGACCAACAATTAAATTATATAGGTCAAGCACTAAATACGTTTTTAATTTTTGATAATGGAGAAGATCTGTTTTTCGTCGATCAACACGCAGCGCACGAGCGCATATTGTTCGACAAACTTAACGAATCCTTAAAAAAAGCAGAAATTATTAAACAACCTTTATTAATTCCTTACGTTTTAAATGTTAATTTTGAAGAATTTAACTTCTTATTTTCTAAACTAAACGCTCTAAATGATATAGGAATAGAAATTAGTGAATTTGGGAAAAACGCATTTAAGGTTTCAGCAATACCAGCCTTTATGACAGAACTAAATATTCAAAAATTCTTTGATGATATTTTGTCAGATCTTAATTCGTTAAAAACAATAACCGTAAACGACGTTTTAACCGAAAAATTAGCACAAAAAGCATGTAAATCTGCAATAAAATCCGGCGATAAACTTTCCGAATCGGAAATAGTTATTTTAACTGAAAAACTAAAAGAAAATATGGGGCTAAAATGTCCACACGGTAGACCCGTAGTAATAAAAATTAGCAGAACGGAAATTGATAAATGGTTCAAAAGAATAATATAAGCAATAAAATTTTAATTATTTGTGGTCCAACAGCCTCAGGCAAAACGGCTCTTGCTGTAGAATGCGCAAAACTTCTTAATACTGAAGTAATTTCTGCAGATGCTCTCTACGTTTATCAAAATCTAAATATCGGAACGGCAAAGCCAAATCTAGAAGAAATGGATGGTGTAAAACACCACCTAATCGACGCCGTAACCCCATTTGACGATTTTTCTGTAAGTGATTACAAAAATTTAGCAGAACCTATATTAAAAGATCTGCTAGCCAAAGGAAAAACGCCTATTATTTGTGGGGGAACAGGCTTCTACGTTAATTCGTTATTGTATGATTTATCATACGGTAAAAGCCAAGCAAATCTTGAAGCAAGAGAAAAATACAATAATTTAGCAATAGAATTTGGCAATGAATACGTTTTTTCAATATTAAAAGAAAAAGATCCCGAAACTGCACAAAAACTACATTTCAACGACTTAAAAAGAGTTATTAGAGCGTTAGAAATTTTCGAAAACGGCACTAAGAAATCCGACATAAAAGATAGTTTTATCCCCAAATATGAATATTTTGCTTGCTGTATAGGTCACGACAGAGAAACCCTATACGATAGAATTAATAAACGTGTAGATATTATGTTTGAAAACGGATTAACAAACGAGGTAACCAGACTATTAAACATGGGTGTAACCTTTGAAAATCAATCTATGCAAGGGATAGGCTATAGGGAACATAAAGATTATTTCAACGGGAAGATTTCTTTAGAAGAAATGAAAGAGCTTATAAAACTTAACACAAGACATTATGCAAAAAGACAAATAACTTTTTTCAAAAGGATGGAAAACTTGAAAATTTTCCCACCTGAAACACCACATGTTTTAGCACACAGGATAGTAGATGAATTATGATAGATAAGAATTTTATAGAAAAATGCGAACAACAATTACAACCCAAGTTTGCTTTGTTAGAAGAAATCGCTCTTTTTAACCAAGAAAAAGTATTAAATGCCTTTAAGAAAAATCGTATTGCTTTAAGACATTTTTCCGGCACAAGTGGATATGGGTACGGCGACGATGGAAGAGATACTCTAAATAGTTTATTTGCCGATATTTTTAACGCTGAAAAAGCGATATGCTCACCAAGCATTGTTTCGGGTACGCACGCACTTTCTCTTTGTTTATTCGGAACAACTCGCCCTAACGATACAATTCTTTCTATAACAGGCGAACCTTACGACACCTTACAAGACGTTATTTACGGCTCAAATATAGGTTCGTTAAAAGATTACGGTGTAGGTTTTTCTAGTATCGCATTAAAAAACGACGCTATAGACAAAAACGCTATTAAAAAATATTTTAGCGAAAACAAGCATCCCAACATGGTATATCTGCAACGTTCTAGAGGTTACGAATGGCGTGATGCCTTGTCTATAGACGAAATCCATGATGCAGTTGAATTTGTAAAATCATTAGGTTTCAAAGGATTTTTCATGCTCGATAACTGCTATGGCGAATTTATAGAAAAAAAAGAAGCCACTGAAGTCGGAATCAACTTAATGGCTGGTTCAATGATAAAAAATATAGGTGGAGGAGTTGCACCAACAGGTGGATACGTTGTTGGAGACACAAAACTTGTTGATCTAGTTCAAAATCGTCTAACTGCGCCGTCAATAGGTGGGGAAGTTGGCTCATATTCTTATGGATATCAATATTATTATCAAGGGTTGTTTTTAGCCCCACATACCGTATTACAAGCACTTAAAGGCTCTTTATTATTTGGCGAAGTTCTTAATGCGTTAGGATACGAAACGTCGCCATCACAAGACAAAATGCCTAGAGATATAATAAGAGCAATTAAGTTCGGAAATGAAAAAGATCTAGTTTCATTTATTCAATGCATACAAGCAAATTCACCAATAGATAGCCACGTTTTAGCAATGCCGTGGGAAATGCCGGGATACGAAAATAAAGTAATAATGGCAGCTGGGTGTTTCGTTCAAGGATCTTCTATTGAATTGTCTGCAGATGCACCGATAAAACCACCGTATATCGCATATTTACAAGGTGGCTTAACTTATGAACATTGTAAAATTGCTTTAATGAATTTAAAATTCTAACAAAAAACCCCTTGAAAAGTCAAGGGGTAAAATTTAAAATTTACGCATCAAGCCTTTTACAACGCCTAAAATAATGACTTCATCAAAAACCATATCGTTAAGGGCATCATTTTCAGGATGAAGGATAATCTTATCTTTCTTTCGATAAAATCTTTTTACGGTTGCAGAATCATCAACTAAAGCAACGACTATTTCGCCGTTTATTGCAGTATTTTGTCGATTAACAATAATAATATCCTTATCGAAAATTCCGGCGTTTATCATACTATCGCCATTAACTCTAAGGGCAAAGTTTTCACCAGAACTGTTCAAATCGTTCGGAATAGGGAAATACCCCTCAAGGTTTTCTATGGCAAAAATAGGCTCGCCGGCACGAACAGTTCCTACAAGGGGAATACTTTTAAAACCTGCCGTTTTTTGAGAAACTGACAAAGCCCTTTTCTTTAACGGCGCTTTCTCAAGTAAGCCTTTAGATCTTAGTTTTTCTATATAAGAATAAGCCGTTGCAGTAGATTTTATATCTAATTTACTGCAAATTTCTCTTACCGACGGGGGGAAACCATTGTCGTTAATATAATCTAAAGTAAATTCGTAAACTCTTTTTAATTTATCATCAATCTTTTTCATAGATTTATGATAACATATTAACACAAAAAAGTCAAACAAATGTTTGTTTTTTTCTGTTTTAAAATCAAAAATAAAATCATTAATAGGGGATATTTTATGAAAAAATGTGTGCTTTATGATAGAAATTGCAATAATTGTGGGGAATGTGATATTTGCGACCTTGACCCAAACAAAAAATGCGATAATT
>JAZOMV010000034.1:0-62783 GCA_045654165.1 Christensenellaceae bacterium | reverse complement strand
AAATATCATATAATATAAAAAGAGTTGCAATAATTTTGCAACATGGAGGCTATTATGTTGTATTTTGAAATGCAAAATGTTCGAGTTTTCGAAGAAAACACTTTGTTTGAAATGACACCGAATAGGATGCAAACAAAATTTAAGGAAATGTATCTAAAAAAAAGATATGCAAATAAAGAACTGGATGTTTTACCATTTTCTGTTATTTATGGTGCAAATGCAAGTGGGAAATCTACAATAATTAAGGCAATGGCTCTTTTAAGAGAAATTGTTTTAAGTGGAAAGATTTATTCTGATAATTCAAATTCACTTCTCTATAACATTGGGCTTTTTCCTTTTCTTCATGATTATAATAATTTTGTTAAACCAATGAAACTCTCTATAGGTTTTATTTTTAATGAGATAAAGTATGAATATTCGATTGTTATGCAATTTTCAATGCCAAACACCGAATATTATGTAGAAAGAAAAATAATTGAAGAAGTGCTATATGTTAATGATAAAGAAAAGTTTTATAGAAATACTAAAGAAATTATTATAGATGGACGAGAAAAGAAAGTAATTGGTGAGAACGAAGCTATAAATGGTGAAGAGCTATATTTATATGGGAGTTTTAAATCTAATATAGAAACAAACAAGTATTATCAAGATATACAAAATTGGTTCAGGCTAGATTTCATTATTATTCCAGACGTAAACACGTTAAAAATAAATATTGAAGGGCCAGTAATTCCTCATGGGACATCGATAAATATAAGAAATGAAATAATTGATGCAGCATTGAAGACGGCAGATTTTGGGCCACAGACATTGTTTTACAAAGTAAGCAATGGTGATAATGGCAATGCTGGTTTTCAAATGAGGTCCTTATATGAGGTGAAAGATTATATTGGGAAGGCAATAGAAACTAATGCTAAAAACACAGAATCTAATGGAACTCTTAAACTTGTCGATGTATCAATGTGTATCATAATGGCTTTAAGTAGAGGTTCTACTGTTGTTATAGACGAGTTGGATTCTTCCTTTCATGTGGCTTTAATTAAAGAATTGCTTAATTTGTTTACAAACAAAAAAATTAACTCAAAGGGTGCGCAATTAATTTTTTCTTCTCATAATTTAACATTTATGAATTTGACATCTATAAGGAAGGATCAAATATACTTTGTTGAAAAAGATCAAGCAGCTCATACAAGTTCACTATATTCATTGACTGATTTTAAAACTAATTCTGAAACAGATGTAAGAAACGGAGAGAGGTATATCAAAAATTATCTAGAAGGGAAATATGGTGCTTTTCCAACATTTAATCTTGAAGAAGCGATTACTAATTATTTAACAAAATTTAAAAAAAATAATGTTATGCAAACAACAGGAGAAGAGAATGGGGAAAAAATTAACTAAAAGGAAAAAACAATCGTTAAGGTATCCCCTAAATTTATATTGTGAAGGACAACAGGAAGAATTATATTTTGAAAGATTAAAAGTCCTTATAAACAATGACAGTTGTAATATTAAAAAGATAGATTATAAACCATACAATTGTGGTGGAAGTTCTTCTATTGTGATAGTTGAAACAGCGATAAGATTATGCCCCGGTACGCAAACGCCATATATTGTATTTGATCATGACTTAAAAGAAAGGGATTTTTGCAAGGCAATTGATTTGTGTTTAGGAAAGAAAGGTGAAATGGGATATTCGAATCTAAATTTCGATTATTTTCTCGTTTTGCATAAATGTGAGGGCACTCCATCGGTGTCAACTATGTATAGTAATGATGCTTATGAAAAGCAGTTAAAAAAATTATATGGCATTACAAAAAATGAAGATATAAAACAGAGAAGTGTGATCAAAAAAATAGTTGAACAAATAACTATAGAAGATGTAAAAAAAGCTATATCTAAATGTTACTGGATAGATGATTATAATAAAAACAATAGAATGCCAATAAATACTCCTTGTGGTAATCATCATTTTGACAATCCGGATTTTACTATTCATGAACTAGTAGATAAGGTGATAAAAAACACATTATCTAAATAGAAAAACCTGAACAGGAGTCAAAACCATAAAAGCGTTAGAGATTTTCTAACGCTTTTAAATTTACGGTTCTGCTGGTTCACCACCCGTGCAACCAATAGCCGTATACTTTGAACCACATCGGTAAAAAGAGACGGCTTTATTTTCTTATAATAAATTTCCATTTTGTCATCGTAAAGCACGATTTTATCTACTAATAAGCTAAGCATTATTTCTGGAGATTTCTTTAGTGCTGTTGCAAAATGCTTAACTATATCTTCTTTAGATTGTTGACATTGCAAATTTAAATGATTATAATGTGTAAAAAAACAATGAGTTTTTGAATTTATATTTTAGGAGAAACAGATGAATAATAACGAACAAATAAAAAAGTTTTTAGAAGAAGACTGTGAGTGTGGAAAGTCGCATAAAATTTCCGTTCCTAAAGTGGTTGTTAAATCGGATGCAATTCAAGACATACCGAGTTTATTAAAAGAATATGGTGTTAAACGAGTGCAAGTAATAGCAGATGTAAACACCTTTGAAGTAGCAGGAAAAGCAGTTTGTAATATTCTAGAAAAAAATGGTTATTCATTTAATCTCTTCGTGTTTAAGGAAAAGGCGCTAGAGCCTGATGAGAAAGCAGTAGGTAGCGCTATTATGAATTTTGACAAGTCTTGCGATATCGTTGTTGCGATCGGGTCGGGCGTAATAAACGATATCGGTAAAATTTTGGCAAACGTAACAAAGCTTCCATATATTATAGTTGGAACTGCGCCGTCAATGGATGGGTACGCATCTGCAACTTCGTCAATGTCAATGAGTGGGTTAAAAGTATCATTACCGAGTAAGTGCGCCGACGTAATTATTGGAGATATAAACGTTCTGAAAAATGCTCCTATGAAAATGTTGCAAGCAGGACTAGGCGATATGCTTGCAAAATATATAAGCATTGCAGAATGGCGTATTGCTAATGAAATAACAGGTGAATATTATTGTGAAAAAGTTGCTTCATTAATTCGTTCTGCATTAAAACGCTGTGTTGACAATGCTAAAGGCTTATTAAAACGAGAAGAAGAAGCTGTTAAGGCGGTTTTTGAAGGTTTAATTATAGGTGGTATAGCAATGGCGTTGGCGGGGGTTTCTCGTCCGGCAAGTGGAATTGAACATTATTTTTCACACGTTTGGGATATGAGAGGGCTGGAATTTAAGAGCAAGGTTGATTTGCACGGCATACAATGCGCAGTTGCAACGAATATTGCGGCAGGACTATATGAAAAGGTGTTAAAAATTATCCCAGAAAGAGAAAAAGCAATGGCGTTCGTTGAAAAATTTGATTTTAATGCGTGGGCTAAAGAGCTTAAAATATTTCTAGGCAAAGCAGCAAATGCGATGATTGAATTAGAAGAAAAAGAACAAAAATATAGTGTAGATAAACACGAAAAACGCCTAGATGTAATAATAGAGAAATGGGATAAGATACGTGATATAATTAGTGAAGAAATACCAAAACAAAAAGAAATACAAAATATTTTAGATGTAATAGGAGCGCCTAAAACCGTAAAAGAAATAGATATAGATTGTGACTTGAAAACGACGTTTATGGTAACCAAGGATATTAGAGATAAATACGTGCTTTCGCGTCTAGTATGGGATTTAGGGTTGATTGAAGAAATATTTGTAGATTAACATAATTATTAAAGAAAGTTAAAAGTAAAGCGAGTTCGATGAAGTAATGAACTCGCTTTTTTGTGTCTAAAACCCCTAGATAGTCTGGGGGTTAATTTTAGGTTTACCGATGAGTAAAAAGACACCTCCTATGTTAAGATATAAATGTTGCCTAAACAAAAATATAAAACATAGGAGGTGTCTGTCATGAAGTCTGACACAAATAGTTTAGCACATACGAAGTGGAATTGCAAATATCATATTGTATTTGCTCCAAAATATCGAAGAAAAGTTTTTTACGGGCAAAAGAGATTAGAAATAGGAGCAATTCTACGAAGTTTGTGCGAATGGAAAGAAGTGGAAATAATGAGGCAGAAGTATGCCCTGACCATGTGCATATGTTATTGAGTATCCCACCAAAGTTAAGTGTGAGCGGCTTTATGGGGTATTTAAAAGGTAAAAGCAGTATATTAATATACCAAAAATATGCAAACATGAAATTCAAGTATCGCAATAGAGAATTTTGGTGTAGAGGATACTATGTAGATACGGTGGGTAAGAATAAAAAGGCGATAGCCGAATATATTTCAAATCAATTACAAGAAGATAAAGAAATGGAACAGATGACGATATATGAAATAGTCGACCCATTTAAGAAATAAGGGAAGATTTGAAATATAGGCATAGTTAGGCAACGCACGATTTCGTGCTGCCTATAAAGTAGGGTTTTACCCGTATAATGAAAAACCACCAGGTACACTGGTGGATTTTTATTATTTTTTTATAGTTTAGGTGGTTGTTCCTTTTTGAATTGAGATGGCGATATGCCGAAATGTTTAGTAAAAAGTCGGCTAAAGTATAGGGGGTTAGAAAAACCTACCGTCGTGGCTATTTCCGAGATGTTATGCTTAGAATAGAGTAAAAGGTTTTTAGCAGTATTTAATCGTATATTGATGATATATTGCATAGGGGAAGTGCCTGTTACTTCTTTAAACTTTTTAATTAGCCAACATGCAGAGATGTTGTTAGAGTTGGCGTAATTGTTAATATTAATATTTTGATTAAAGTTTTTATCAAAATAAGTTTTAGAGTTGTTTATTAAAGTCATGGTGTCTTGTGTTTTCATGGAAATATTTTTTAACGCACGGTTTGTGTAAAGCAAAAGTTCGTTAAACTTAAAGACAGCCATTTCTTCGTGTTTTTCTTCACGAAGTTTTAATTCATCTATAATTTGATTAAAAACCATAGGCAAGTTATTGCATACGCCTATATAGAAAATATTTTGTTCGCTTAATAAATTATAATGTTTTAAAATAGAGTCTACGTCTTTACCCGAAAAGTGTATCCAGTAGATTATAGGTTTATCTTTAGGGTTATAATAATAGTATTGCGCTTGGTGTGGTTTGAATATGATTATAGAGCCTTCTTCTATAACTTGTTCGCTTTTATCAAAAATAAAGGTTGCTTTCCCCGAACTAACGTAGAGTAATTGATAGTCTGCTCTACCGTTAGGTCTTTCGGTAACTACGGTAGTGCCACTAAAAACTTGATAAATCCCACAACTAGTAACTCTTAATGGCTTACTAAAATCAACGATTTCGTCTTGGGCGCTAATATACGCTGTGTTTGTAAACATAACTCTCTCCTTTTTTACTCATTATACAACAAATTTATTTTCAAAGCAAGCGAATTTTATTTTGTGTATATTTTATTTAATAAAATGCATTATATTAAGCAAAACCTTGTTGCGAAGCAAGTTTTTTTGTTTTATAATTTAAATGTAGGATTTAATATGGTGGAAAAATGTTTTTTCTGCTTTTTTATTCAAAAACCGAACGAAAGTAAAAAAATTAAAAATATATAGAGAGGTGCAAAAATGAAGAAGAAAGGATTTTTAGCATTAATTGTAGGCATTATTTTGATGTTTTCATCATTAGTGTCAACGGGTTGCGTAACTTACGAAAAGCCTAGGGACAAGACCAAGGTTTACGTTGACGTTTACAACTACAACGGGGGCGTTGGTAAAACTTGGTTAGACGCCGCCGCTACTCGCTTTATGGAAGCGAACAAGGAAAGACAATTTGAAAGTGGTAAAACCGGCGTTATCGTTGAAGTTCACAATACTAAAGACGATCCTACTGCTACGCTCAAAACTCGTAACGAATCGGTTTTCTTCTTGGAAAACGTTAACTACAACGCTTTGACGGCTCAAGGTAATTTCTTAGAAATTAACGACGTTCTAACAAGTGAAAACCCTTACGAAGCGGGAACTACTATAGAATCTAAATTAAGCGAAAATACAAAAACGGCTTTGAAGGGTTACGACGGAAATTATTACGTTTTACCACACTATCAGTCTTACGACGGTATAACTTACAACAAGACCGTATTTGATGAAAACAACTTGTATTTCGCATTGAAAGAAAGAGATTACATTAGCAGTGATTCTGCCGACGTTGGTTACGGTTTTATTAAAGATAGTGAATGTGAAAAGAGCGTAGGTCCAAACGGTATCAAGGGCGATTATGACGACGGTTTGCCTTCTTCTATTGAAGAACTTATTAAACTTTGCGAATATATTAAAGCAAAGAGTATGACGCCGTTCGTTTGGTATAACGGCTTTGTTGCTTCTTATCAACAAAAGTTGGTTAACGCATTGTGGGCAAGCCTTGAAGGGTACGACGGTGCTTTAGCGCAATTCAATTTTGATTCTAACGGAACTAAGACCAAAATCGTTACGGGCTTTGATGCAGACGGTAATCCTGAAACGGAAGAAGTCGCAATAACTGAAAGTAACGCTTATAAAATCTATCAACAAGAATCAAGATATCATGCGTTGAGATTTGCTCAATACTTGTTCAGCAATAGAAACAACTATCACCCTGCGGCAACGGGTAGTGAATCTCATACAGACGTTCAAAAAGAATTTATGCAAGATGACGTTGCAATGCTTATTGAAGGTACTTACTGGAGAAACGAAGCGACCGACGCTAATACTTTTAGAGATTATCCTGCGCTCAAGAACGTTGAAACAAGATTTATGCCGTTACCTGTACAAGCGTATGGACAAGTGAAAGAAGGTCAAGGTAAAGAACCAGTAGTTATTGAAACGCACATGTCTTATGCGTTTATTAACTCTAACACATTAAAGAAACACGGCGCAGAATCTTTGGCAATGGCTAAGGAATTTTTACAATTTTGTTATACGGACGAATCTTTGGCAGAATTTACCATTAAGAGTTCGGTAACTAAAGACTTAGACTATACGCTTGGAACTGTAAGTGACGATTATCCTAACGGTGAAAAGTATGAACAACTAAGCGATTACGCTAAATCAGTTTGGGATATTAAGAATAACGGTAAGGTTATCAACCCCATATCGGCGCACGTTTTATTTATTAAAAACCCAACCAACTTTATAATGGCAAATACTAGTATTTGGCAAACGACGATAGCAGGATCTACTAAATATCCTTACGACGCTTTTAAGGCAAGTAACACGACTAAGTATACTGCTCGTCAATATTTTGAAGGTATGTCTAAAACGGAAACTTGGTGGAACGCTTTAAGTAGGTAATTTTTATGAACAGTATAGAACGAAAGAACAAAAAAAGATTATTGTTTTATATCTGCGGGATTTCTTTGCCTGTTTTGCAGTTTATAATTTTTTATCTAATCGTAAACTTCAATTCGTTTTTAATGGCTTTCCAAAGATACGACATAATGACGAATAAATATTCTTTTAATTTAAGCAACTTTACAAAGGTTTGGAACGACGTTTTTCACGGCGACAAATATTTGGATTTAAGTTATGCTTTCATTAACTCGTTTAAATATTACTTTATTTCGTTACTTTTCGGAACGGGCTTTAATATTTTATTCTCTAACTATATCTATAAAAAGAATTTTGGTCATAAATTTTTTCAAATAATATTGTTTATGCCTAAAATCCTTTCGGGAACGGTTTTGTCGGCAGTATTTTTACAACTTATGAACGGTGGCGTTCCCAAACTTATGCAAACGCTATTCAATATTAGAATAGATGGTTTGATGGCAGGTACTTCGGCAAGTAGATTTGCCTATACTATGGTCTTTTCTATTTGGTCGGGCTTTGGTACGGGCGTGCTTATGTATGCAAGCACTATGAGTGGAATCTCAAAAGAAATCGTAGAATCTGCCGAACTTGACGGTATTACGCCGTTCAAAGAACTATTGTATATAACTATTCCTATGATTTATCCTACTTTGGTTACTTTCATGGTGGTAGGCGTTGCAGGTATATTTACAAACGAAATGTCGCTTTATTTATTCAACGGCAACTTTGGTGCAACCCAAGATATATATACGATAGGTTACTATTTGTTCAAAGAAGCCAGAATTGCAGGTGGTAGTTTGCAAGACTTTGATAAGTTTACTTACTTATCTGCGTTCGGTTTAATGTTGTCGGTTATCGCAATTCCATTAACCTTTGTCGTAAAATGGTTGTTGGAAAAATTCGGGCCAAGTGTAGAGTAGGGGGCGTTATGAAAAAGATTAAAGAGTTTAAACCAAAAACTAAAATTAGTCCTATGAACGTCGTTCTTACTATTATATTAGCAATCTATGCTTTGACGATATTTATTGCTGTCTATTTTATATTAGTTTCAGCGTTTAAGACAAGACCGGACTTTGACGAAAACTTTTTCGGTTTGCCAACACAGTTTACGTTTAACAACATAACGGACGTTCTTTCTAAACAAATTGAAAGAACAAGATTTGGTAGGGGAGTATTTATGAATATATTCCCGCACGTATTAATGTATAGTGCGCTTTACTCTATCGGTTGTGCTTTTACGGCGGCGTTCGTGCCTTGTATAACTGCTTATTTCGTTTCAAAGTACAACTACAAGTTTAGTGGATTTTTATACACGCTCGTAGTAGTTGTTATGATAGTTCCGATTATAGGTAATCTACCTGCAACATATAGAATGCTACACGCCTTAAATATGTACGATACCATTTGGGGTATGCTTATCACCAAAGGCAACTTCGTTAATATGTGGTTCTTAGTATTCTTTGCAGCGTTTAAGAGTTTGCCTAACGATTATATGGAAGCGGCTTATATAGACGGCGCTTCTGAATTCAGAGTTATGACGACGGTTATGTTGCCACTCGTTAAAAATACTTTTTCAACGGTGTTGCTCATATTCTTCGTAGATCTTTGGAACGATTATCAAACGCCGGCATTATTTATGCCGTCGCATCCAACGCTTGCGTTGATAATACAAGAGTTTACAAGTTCGCTTGAAACGGGTTTTAGTTCAATCCCCGTAAGAATGGCGTCTTGCGTAATTATGTTAGTTCCCACAGTTTTAATTTTCGTTATTTTTAAGGATAAACTTATGGGTAATTTAACTATGGGTGGTATTAAAGGCTAATTAACAAGGAGAAAATATGAAGAAAAGAAAAATTAGATTTGGCTTATCAATTCTAGTTTTGTCGTTTATGCTTTGCATTACGGGTGTGTTTTCTGTAATGAAAACGCCTTCTGCTAAAGCAACCAAAATAGAATACGTGAGCGAAACCGTTCAAGATTTCTACGCTTTAGGCACGACTTTTGTAGTTCCCCAAGCAAAACTTGATATAGATGGAAACGACCTAGACGTTACTAAATCCGTCTTATATTATCCTGACGGTAGGGCATCTTCTGCAGACGAACACGTTTTATCTAATACGGGTGAATACCGTTTAAGATACTTTGCAACTAACGAAGGGAAAACCGTTTACGCAGACCAAGCGTTTGTTGTAAAAGGTAGCTTATATAACGTTTCGGGAACAACTTCTTCCGTCGCTTACGGAAATAGTGGTGAAGAAAAAGGTAATTTAGACGGTTTGGTCGTATCTCTTGCTTCCGGCGACGTATTTACCTATAATAAAGCGATTGATTTAACAGACAAGAAAAAAGCCGACGATTTTGTTAAGTTCTACGTTCTTCCCGAACGCCGTGGCGTTGCAGACGTTAAGAACGTGAAAATAAGACTTACCGACGTTGTTGATGAGAATAATTACGTTGAAATAGCAACTTACGCTAATAGTGGTGACGAAAACGAATATAAGGGTGAAGCGTTGTATAGTGGTGCAAAAGCATCAATTCATAACGGATATGCAGGTATGCACTATAAAGGGTATACGACGACCGACCTTATTTACGACGGAAACTATTATAGTGTATATAAGAATATCGACTATACTTCAAGATACGGCTATCCTTCTTTCCAAGCCTCGTTTACGGCTAAAGGTGGATACGGTGAAACGGGCGAAATGTTCGGTGGTAGTTTCAATTATTCAGTAGATTATAAAGAAAGAAAAATTTTTGGATACGAACCCGGCCCTAACGCAAACTGGAGTAATCGCAACGACTTAATTGCCGATCTTGACGATAGTTTGTTTTTCGACCAAGCGTGGAAAGGTTTTACGACGGGTGAAGTTTATTTGAGTATATATTCTGATATGTACGTTAATTCTTCTTTCACTTTCGTCGTTACCGATATTTACGACGAAGATTTAACCAAAGTAGACTACGAACAAGTAAACGCACCTCAAATCGTAATTGATATGCCTAGCGAAAGCGTTCCTTACGCAATTAAAAATCAACCTTACGAATTGTTTAAAGCAACGGCATATTCTAGTTGCGACGGCGAAGTTGGTTGTCAAGTTTTGGTTTATAGAGATTATTATTCAAACTCGCCTAAGTTAGTATCCGTTAGCGACGGCAAGTTTATTCCTACTAGTAATTTAACTTCTTACAGCGTAGTTTATAGGGCTACGGATTCTTTCGGTAACACGGCTGAAAAGATAGTGGATATTCCCGTTAAAGCAGAGCGTTTAACTCAAATTGAATTAAATGAAAATCAAGGTTCGGCATACACCGGTGTAAACTTTAAGTTGCCACAACCTATATATTCAGGCACTAATGGTAACTATAAACTTTCGGTGTTCGTTGTAAACGGCGTTACGGAAAACGAATTAACGCCCAACGCACAAGGCGAATACGAATTCTATTCGTTAACTAGTGGGGAATATACGATTAAGTACGTTTTGACCGACTATAACGGACCTATTAGTGTAGAATATACCCTTAGCGTGATAGATAATCCTAATCCGATATTCTATGGCGAAACAGCTTTCCCAGAAGTGTTCGTTAAAAACGCAAAATATGTTTTACCCGAAATGCACGGTAAAGCGTTTAACGAAGGGCAATCAACCGACTTAAAGGCAAACGTTCAATACGCTTTTGATAACGGCGATCTAGTTGATTATACTTTAGGTAGTGAAGTTAAGATTGATGCAGAAGATACCGTTAAATTGATTTATTCTTTGGCTGGGTCTACCGAAAAGAGAGAAAAGGTAATCCCCGTAACCGATATCGGTTTAGAAACTTCTAAATATGACGAAGAATACGACGAGTGGTACACGACTAACGAATATAGAAGAGTGGAATATTTCTATTCAAACGAATTTGACGGGGTGGCTGATACCGAAGGGTTAACTTACACGACTACTGAAGAACAAGCAAGGCTTGCTTTTGTTAAACCCGTATTAACTACGGCGTTTACTCTTGAATATGAATTTGCAAGTTTGGAATTTGATACTTTAGTATTCTCTTTCGTTGATACTTGCGATGCTACTAATATTCTTAAAATCGTTATCAAAAAGAAAACTGCTGAAAAAATCTTGGTTACCGTAAACGACGGCGAAACTAGAGAACTAACGACGGCGCTCATAGGTAAATTCCATACCATAGACTATAATTCAGTTGCAAACACCTTAAAGATAGACGATTACTCTTTCTTGGTTGAAGGGGTTTCCGACTTTGCTAAAAAGAACGCATATTTTAGCATTGACGCTCAAGGGCTAACGGGTGCGTTTAGCATGAGAATAAACAAGATATGTGGTCAGATTTTAGACAAACAAGTAAGCGACTATGCAAAACCTAGTTACTATCTTGATATAAGCGACGGATATAAGACGATCGGTCAAAAAATCGTTATTAACGGTCTTTATTTTGAAGACGTGTTAAGATTTAACACGACGGGTAAACTTAGCGTTCTTGATCCTAACGGCGACTATTGTGAAACGGTAGACGGTATTACAATGAAGAATATTACCGACTTTAGTAGAAAATACGAAATTGAAGTTGCTATGCACGGGGTATATAGCATAACCGGTAGTTGTACAGACGGCGCAAACCCTGCAAAGATAGAAGCGCAAATAAATTCTTACGACGAAGTTGCGCCCGTTATAACTATTTCTGAAACTAATAAAAACCAAGCCGTATACGCAGGCTACACTTACGCTATAGCGTCGGCAACGGCAGTAGACAACCTTGGCGAAAAGGTAAAAGTAACCGTAATCGTTCTTGATACTGAAAGTAAAACTCACGTTGTAACAAACGGTAAGTTTAACTTTGCTAGAGCAGGATATTACAAAGTGATGTATCGTGCAGAAGATTCGTTCGGCAACGTAGGATTTGCAAGTTACGATATCGTTGCAGTTGATAAGGAGGCTTAATTATGGTAAATAAAAAGACTAAATCTTTTAAAATCTTTATCGTGTTAATGCTTGCCCTTACAGTAGTAGCGACTTGTTTTAGTGGCGTGATAGGGGCTTTTGGTAACAACGAAAAATATCTAGTAAGTCAAGGCGCAAGCGAATATAAAATAGTTATTGCCGAAGATGCTGATTCTTCTATTAAAACGGCAGGTAGAGAATTACAAATTTTCTTTGAAGAGGCAACGGACGTTCAACTTCCGATAATTACCGACGACCAAACGGTTAGTGGTGGTAAGTATATTTCTATCGGTAAAACTAGTTTGTTGACTTCTGAAGTGCAATCAAAATTAGAAAACTTAAAGAGTAGTGGTTACGTTATCAAAACCGTAGGAAATACTCTTTATTTGGTTGGTAGAACTAGCACGGGGTCGTTATATTCGGTTTATGGATTTTTAAGAGAAGCGTTGGGCTTTGAATATTTCCATACTAACGTTTATAACTTAAACAAAGGCGTAGGCGACTTAGAACTTAAAGATTACGATTTGTCCGTTAATCCTGATATTGATATCATGGGTGCACCAAACGTTGGGTTTATTCAAAACAATTCTATGAATATGAATAGATTTAACGTATTGACCACGGAACACAGTTTTATTCCTGCTAACGGAACTAGTCAAGTTCATAACTTGTTTAAGATTATAGATCCTAATTCGTCTATATACGAAGAACACCCTGAGTGGTTCTCTGACAACAAGGCAACGGGGTGCTTTACGGCGCATACAAATTTGGCTAACCCAAGCGCCGATAGAACTAACTATGAAGAAATGCTCAATTACTTCTTAGAAGTAGTTAAGCAAGGTATGAAAGAATCAAGTGCAGAAACCTTTATGGTAAGCCAACCCGATAACTGTGGTTTCTGTGAGTGTGCAGGTTGTACGGCGTCTGCCGCTAAATTCGGTGGGGATTCTGGCATAATGGTTAATTTCTGTAACGACTTGTCAAGAAAGGTTCTTGCTTGGCTTGAAACGGCAGAAGGCGAAAAATACGATAGAGAATTTAAACTCGTGTTCTTAGCCTACCAAGCGTGTGCGGCTGCACCCACTTCGGATATTACTTGCGACGAGAACGTTGGCGTGTACATTGCGTTTGACTCGTATAGAAGTTCTTATGGTTTATTAGAAGACAAGTGGAACAAATCGTTGTATGAAACGGTTTTAGGGTGGAGTGAAAAGACTAGTATCTTTATGTTCTGGATATACGACGTGAACTTTGAAGATTACTTCTATCCTTACGATACTTCGGCGTATAAACAAGATTTCTATAAGGTAATGAAAGAAGTTGGAACGGTATACGTAAACGACCAAAACCAAACCCAAAACGCAAATGCAACTGCTTGGGGTAACTTAAAGGCTTATATATCAACTAAATTGCGTTGGAACGTAAACGCAAATACCGAAGAGTTGACAATAGAATACTTTAAAGGTTGTTATAAAGACGCTTGGAAAATAATGTACGATTTATACGCACAGTATAAAGCGCATTGGGCAATCTTAAAAAACAAGGTAGAACTTGGCGTATTAGATGATCAAAGCGCAGACTTGCGTTCTATATTCGGCAATTTGAATAAGGTAGAATTCTGGAGTAGAACTATGCTAGAAGGCTGGGTAAGCCAGTATAGACAAGCGCTTGAAGCGATTAAGCCGTTAGAACAAACGGATAAAGAGGCTTACGACAAGGCGTATAAACTAGTTATAGTAGAAATGATTTCGCCTATGTATATACTTTTAGATTTATACGCTAGCGAATATCCGTCTACGACTTTGGTAGGTATGAAGTCTGAATTTAAGGCTTTGGTACAAGCATCTGATCTTGGATACTATGCAGACGGTATGACTAGTGGTCATTCAGAATTGTTTGAATCATTAGGGATTGAATAAAGGGGGATAAAATTATGAAAAAGAAATTATTAACTATTTTGTCGCTCTTGCTAGCAGTATGTATCGGTTTTTCTGCAGGTTGTTCAAAACCTAACAAACCTAAATTCCCGAAAATACCCGAAGGTGAAACTTCCGTAATGCAAATATCCGAAACGGTAAAAACCATTTTGGTTGGCGAAGAATTCACTATTAAAGTAACGGGTGTAGACGGGCAGGACGTAACTTTTACTTCCGACGCAACAAACGTTGCAACCGTGCATACTACGGGTAAAGTAACGGGGGTTGCCGTGGGTAAGGCAACGATAACCGTAACGGCTGGCGAACAAAGTAAAAATTGTTACGTAACCGTCGTTTCAGACGATCGTGTTCCCGTTCTTAACGTAACTAACGTGCTTGAAAAGGACGGCGATTATTATTTGCCACTAGGCATAAACGACGAATATCAATTAGATACTCAAATAGTTTTTGATGGGGAAATCGTTCAAGGTGTAATCTCTTACGAAAGTAGTGATCCTAGCGTGGTAACCGTAAACGACAACGGGTTGATTACCGTTGGTTCTACCAAAGGCACGGCAACGATTATCGTTAGCGCCGAGTACAACGGTGGGTTTGAAGACGTGCTTTTAGCAGAGATTAAGGTGGACGTAACCGACGTAAGTTGGAACTTTGCTCTTGATAGTTACGATAATCTTTACGCAACCGATAGTTTCAAAGGCGTATCGTATAAGAATACCGTAAACTTTGAAGCGTCGCTCAATATCGGTAGTACGGAAATAGGTTTTGAAGATCTTACCGTAACCCCCGGCGACCCTGATGCGTTAACCGTAACGGGCAAAACTATTACTGCAAAGAAAGCAGGTAGCAGTTTTATAAAAATATCTTACGCTCAAGGCGAAGACGTTTACGAAACGACTTATAGTATTACGGTAGAAAGAATAGTTGACGATAGATTAGACGAACAAAGCGTTACCGTTGAAAGACAGGTTAACCCGTCAATGCAAGTGTTTAGCGATATTGCAGGCGTAGAAGTAAATCAAGTTTTTGACGTTACTGAAGACGAAGCAAAGAGTATAACCGTAAACGCAGGTAAGTATGAAAATCTTTCGGTAGGCGAAAAGAAAGCAGAACTTTATACTGATGCATTTATTATCAAAGTAAACTTGCACGTAATTGATTACTGCATTAAAGACGCCGTTACTTTTAAGAACGTTTTGTATGGCGCTACCGACGAATATATTGAACTTGGTGCAGACATTTACGGTGTTGGGTATTATAAAAGACCAGAATCAATGCACGCAGAATCGTTTACCGGTGTTATTGATGGTAAAGGTCATATTGTATCTGGTATAGATTTTGGCGAAAACGCCGCACTATTTAGCGTTTGTAGTTGTACGATAAAAAATATTTCTTTTATAGACGTAACTATGGAAAACACGGCAAGCGTGTTAACCTTAAACAGTAGAAGTGGTGGATTAATAACCGATAACGTTTATATTAGAATAAAGAGTTGTGTACCTAACGAAAACTACGCTTGTGGTGGTTTGCTTTACCAAATAGGCGAAGCAAGACCTATTATAAACAACACGATAGTAGAAATGTATGGTATAAAAGACAAAAATGCAGGCGTTATCGCAGGTATTTGGTGGTCGTCTTCTATAACCATAAACAATTCGTATTTTATTACCGATGGTAATCCTTACGGCATAAAACACGGTATGGATAGCACTTCGCCAAACCAAAACAACTCGCTTGGCGTACAAGCAAACAAAGATTACGTAGACGGGTTGATGGATTACGTTTTTGATAGCGCAACGGCATTTAAGACGGCTCGTGATCAAAACAAGGTAGATTTAAGTGGTTTTGACCAAGACATGTGGGATTTCACGCAAGATATTCCTAGATTTAAATCAGACGTTGCAATCAATAGCGAAGATGCAGTTGAAACGCAAGTAACCGACGTAAACGGTAACGCATACGAGTTTTCAAAGATGCTTGAAAGTGGTGAAAACTATGAGTTCAAGTTGCCACAGATTAGCGAAAACTTAACGGCTGTTTATGCAAGTGGAAAACGTATAGACGGGTTTAGTTTTAATCCTTCAACGCACGTAATAACCTTGCCTTGCGAAGAAATAATAAAAATTGCAGACGGACAAGTTGAACTTTGGTTCGTTACGGCAACGGGGCTCTATAAAGCAATCGTTCCATTTGAAATTATTAATTTGAACGCATTAGCAAACAAGGCTTACGGCGAACTTGGTTTCCTTGAAATCTATTGTGAAAGTGAAACTCAACAATTAGTTCTTCCCGTTGACGTGGGTGACGCTTTTGGCTTTACCATTAATTATGGTTCGTCTTCGCAAACGCTAACCGTAAAAGAATACGATTCGGCAAACAGAACGCTCATCTTTGATACTGCTGAAGTGCAAAAAGTATGGTATACAGGTCAGTTTGAAATAACTTTCAGTAGCACGACTGCAGATTATAAAGGTTCTATAACTTTATGTAACTACGCAATTAGAAACGCTCAAGACGTTTCAAACAAATTAAGTTTAGGTAAAGGTGCTTTCGTTCTTGTAAACGACGTGGACGGGGCAACGATACAAAATCTTAATAGCGATACGGTATATAGCAATAAGATTAAGTTATACGGATTTGGCAATTCACTTACCAACCTTACCGTAAAAGGTAACGGTATCTTGGGTTCGTTGTCAAGTGGTATCGTTAACAACGTGGTAATCAAGGTTAAGACGGTAGAATTAGAAAATGGTAGTACGGCAGGCTTACTTGGTGAAAGCGTTACTAATATGGTGTTTGAAAACGTTTACGTTGAAGGCTCATATAGCATAGTGTTCGATTCTTGTATAGGTAACGTGGTTATGAATAACGTTATTATCAACGTAACGAACGCTAGCGCAATTATGAGTTCACATCATCAAACGGCTCATACTTTAGAAGATGACTTAGAAAACGCAATTTTAATGGATGGCGATTTCTTTACCACTTATAAAGACGGGTTGCCTACTGCTTTTGGAAACGGTAGTTTTGAAGTTGTAAACGACGGCTTGTACTTTAATGGAACGCTAGTTGCAGAACCTAAAAAGGTGATTGATATTTCTTCACTTTGTCTTGACGGTACTTTAGGTATTCTTGCATCAGTTTCAAACAAAGAAACGCAATCAATCGTTTTACCTGTGGACTTTGCAGGGCTTACGTCTACGAAAAACAGCGTAATCATGCATTGGACGGATACGTGGAGTCAAGCAATGGACGTACAAAGTTACGACGTAAATACTCGTACGATAACTTTCTCGTCAAGCCTTGTAACTACAAGATTGAACAACGTGACTTCAGGTAATAATATTTACGATTGTACGATAGATACCGTGAACGCAACGTATAAAGCAAAAATTCAATGCGTAGGTTATACAACAACCGTAAACTTTATAAGCACGGCAGAAGATTTGCAAACCTACCTTTCTGCAGACGAATTCGTGGGTGGCGAACTTTACGTTTTAACTAACGATATAGACGGAGCAGTTGTGGAAAACAAAGCAAATCCTAGCAACGGCTTAGTAGCGCATTTTGACGGTCGTGGACACGCATTGACCAACCTTACCATAAAAGGTTATGGATTGTTAGGTAACTACTTTAACGGAACTTTCAAGAACACCGTTGTAAAAGTATCTTTAATCCAAACTGAAACCAAAGGCTTAATAAGTGGACAATCTGCAAATTGTAGTATGAATAATATTTACGTAGAAGCAGATGCGACCGGCTCAAACGCCAAGAGCGTGTTCAGGGGCGTATACGGTGGATGTTCGTTCACTAATATGGTAATAAACGTAAAGGGCTTTGAAGACGTGTTTAGTGGAACGCCTGCAACCGAAACCAACGTTGTATCGGTAACGGAAACGTTCTTTACCGATAACGCAAGTCTTAACTACGGTAGTTTTGCAATTACCGAACAAGGCTTAACCTTTAACGGTAAACTCGTTTACGCAAAGGCATAAAAGAATCTATTCACCCCGAAACTAATCTTTCGGGGTGTTGGAAAATATTTTCTAGGAGGAAAAGAAAATGGAACAAAAAAAGACTTATGGCTCACCAGAAATTCTTTTGGTAACCATTAACGAGGACGTTCTTACAACTAGTAACGTAGACCCATTAAAGAACGACCTAACCTGGTACGTAGAAGGGGGTATGAACTAATGACTAAAACTAATAAAAGTTTGTTGACGGTTATTTTAGCAATTCTCTGTTCCGTACTAATCGCTATGGGCGTAGGCTTTAGCCAACCCGTTGTATATGCAGAAGACGGCACTGCTCTTGAAAATGCTACTTTTGTAATGGATGGACCTGAAGTTCGTGTTGACGGCAATAACGGTATGCGTTTTATGGCAAAGATGTCTAAAACCGATTACGAAAAGGTAGTAGGTGCGTACGATAGCGTAGAATTCGGCGTTATCATTATGCCCGAATACTATCTCGGTTTGGCAGGTGTTGGCGCAATCGATTACGAATCAGTATTCGGAGCTAATGCAAAATTCGCATGGGATATGGATACTGCTTTCGACGGTGCAAAGTATAACGTAATACATATGAATAGTAATGCAAGCGAATACGACGAAACTACTATGAGTGTAAAAGGCTCTGTAGTAGAAATGAAACCGGAAAACCTTGCAACTGCATACGTAGCAAACGTTTACGCAAAAGCAACCAAGGGCGACGTTGTGGAATATAAATTCGCAACTATGGCAGAAGAAAATTCTTCTATGTTAGAAGTGGCTTTCAAAGCAATTAATTCTGGTTTGTTTGATAATACTAACGCATACGATACGCTTAACGGGTATAAAACGCAATACGAAGAATATAAGGGTGGGGAAGCAACCTATTCTTACACGGTAAATTACGTTGCAAACGGCGAAACGATTAAGAGTGACAAAGTAGACGGTATCGCAATGAACACGGCTGTAGAAGCAGAAATAGTACTTCCTGACGGTTACGTTCTTGATACGAGTAAAGAAAGCGTTACTAAAGGTCATATTTACGCAAGCGATATTGAACTTACCGTTTACGTTAAAGTGAAAGAAGTTATTGATTTAACTGCGCAAAGCGTTGGTGGTACAATAGGTCTTGTAGGTTCTGCTTGTGATGAAACAATTCAGAAATTAGAATTGCCAGTAGATATAGGCGCTCTTAAAGGCAACCGAGATGCAATTATTATTCATTTAAATGATACTGGTTGGGATTTCCCGATTTGGGCAGAAGGCTATAATGCAGAAACTAAAATGATTTCTGTTACAACTGATTCTATTTATAGTGCGTTCCACGGTAAGGTAGGCGCAGGCGTTTACAACGTTACAATTAAAGGTGCTGATAACGACTATAAAGCAAAAGTTGAATATTTAGGACCATTTAAACAACTTGTAGTTTTAGAAACTGCGCAAGATTTTGTAGAAAAGTTCAACACTTCGTGGTTTGATAATAGAGCAAACGGTGGTCGTGAATATGATTATTATTCGTACGTATTGTACAACGATATCGTGCTTGATAATAGTTCGGCTAACGTAGAATATTCCGTAAGCGTTCATAATAGATATGACGGCGTTATTGATGGCCGTGGCCATAAGTTAGAAAATATTAGAATTTCAACCGTATGGCAAGGTCTTATCAATTATAAATTCTCAGGCGTTATTAAAAATATTGCATTTATCAATATCTACAATGCAGGTGGAAATGGTTTAATTTCATATATGACTGACGGTGGCACGCTTGAAAACGTTTATATTTCTGGGTATTCAAGCAGAGAAAGCATTTCTTCAAATATTACTTCAAACGGAATAACGGTTAAAAACGTTGTTTATAATTTTGATGATGGTTATAATACTGCAGGTTCAACACAACACGGTTATGATGGTGAAGTTGGTAGCGAATATATAACAGAAACTGACGTGTATATCGCTTTTGGTAATGCAAACTTCTTTAGCGATAACGCTGGTAAAAAGTTCGGTAATTTTGAAGTTACGAGTACTGGTTTGTATTTCTGTGGCAGATTAATTTACGGAAACTAAAAATTGAACTTAGGTTCGCAAAAACAATTAAGGACGGATACTCTTTTTAGGTGTATCCGTCCTAAAAAAATATAGGTGTATTTATGAAGAACTTGGCTAAATATTTTGAGAAAATTGACAATGTAAATATTGAACCTTATAGATGTTATTACGTGCCTTTTGACGTAAATGATAAATTTTCTCTTGATAGGCAGGATAGTAGTAGATTTTTATCGCTTAACGGCGAGTGGTTTATTAAGGCTTATCCATCATTTTACGACGTTAAAGACGGGTTTATTAACGAAGAATTATCAGAAACTATTCCCGTTCCGTCTTGCGTGCAATTTCACGGCTACGATAGCCCTCAATACGTAAACCAAAACTATCCTTATGCGTTCAACCCACCGTACGTTACTAATGAAAACCCCACTTATCATTACAAAAAAACTTTAACCGTTACTCTTGACGGATTAGATAAGTTTTTGGTGTTTGAAGGGGTAGACAGTTGTTTTTATTTATTCGTTAACGGTAAGTTCGTTGGTTATTCTCAAATTTCGCATAAGATGACTGAATTTAACGTGACGGAATTTTTAGTTGACGGGGAAAACACGGTTGATCTTTTGGTGTTAAAGTGGTGTGCAAGTTCTTATTTAGAAGATCAAGATAAATGGCGTTTTACAGGTATTTTCAGGGACGTTTATCTTTTATCCCGTGACGTAGAAAGGGTGGATGATTTCGTTATCACTACTGATGCGAAAGGCAATCTTACTTTTGAAATCTTAAAAGGGGCAACGGCTAAGGTTACTTTTAACGGGCAAACTAAAGTTGCCGTTGCTAATGAGAAAATATCTTTTTACTTAGAAAATCCTAACCTTTGGAGCGCAGAAATCCCTAATCTATACGATTTAGAGATTGCTTGTGGTAACGAAATCATTTACGAACAAGTAGGTTTTAGAGAGTGCGTTATTTCTAACGGCGTGCTATATTTTAACGGTGAACCTATTAAAATTCACGGGGTAAACCGTCATGATTTTAACTGCAAAACAGGCGCTACGGTTACTTTAGATAATATTATTGAAGATTTAACGTTAATGAAAAAACTTAACGTTAACGCTATTAGAACAAGCCATTATCCAAATGCGCCAGAGTTTTATAAACTCTGTGACAGATTTGGGTTTTACGTTATGTCTGAAGCCGATTACGAAACGCACGGCACGGTTAACTGCGTTGCAAAACTCGGTTATAACGTTTCGGCGTTCGGAACTATAAGCGATATGCCCTTTTACAAGAACGCTATCGTGGAAAGGTCGGTTTCTAACGTTAAATGCAATATTAATAGACCGTGCGTTTATATGTGGTCGCTCGGCAACGAATCGGGTTGGGGGCAAGGTTTAATTTCTGCTGCAAACAAGGTCAGAGAACTTGATAAAACACGTGGAATTCATTACGAAGGCATCTTTTACGCCGATCAAGAGCAGTACTATACCGACCTATTAGACACGGCAAGCAGAATGTATCCCCCTTATTCGTTTTTCGAAGAGTTCTTGGCTGATGAAAAAGAAACACGGCCTTTAGTGTTGTGTGAATATTCGCACGCTATGGGTAACGGACCTGGCGATATTTGCGATTATTTTAAGATGATTGAAACGAGCGATAGGTTTACGGGTGGTTTTATTTGGGAATGGGCAGATCACGGTATTTCGTGGCAGGGCAAGGATTTCCTTTACGGTGGCGACTTTAACGAAAATCTTCACGACGGTAATTTCTGTGTTGACGGGATAGTTTCTGCCGATAGAAAAATCAAGCGTGGGTCTTTGGAAATGAAACACGCTTATCAACCGATTAAATTTGAATACGTAAAAAATTATTTAGTTCTTTTTAATAAGAATTTCTTTAAGCCGTTATCTATTAAAGTTGTAGTTAACGACGATAACGAAATGGCTTACAACTTAGAAATTCAACCGAGAGAATCGGCGAAAATCCGTATAGGTGGCAAACTTCGTTTTAACGTGCGTGCGATTGATCGTGAAAGTGGGGTTGATATTGCTAATTTTACATACGTTGGCAAGATGATAGAATTAAAAGCCCCCCTACGCAACGACGTTGAGTTTACCCAAAACGGTAGGTACGTTTCTGCTGTTTACGACGTCGTTAAGTACGATTTTGATACCCTGTCGGGTGAAATTGCAAGCATATCTATTAGGGACAAAAAAATTGCCGATTATTTTAAGTTTAATATCTTCAAAGCACCTTTGGATAACGATAGGGTAGACGTTAATTCTTGGATAGAAAACAAGTTTAATTTTGCTAGAAGTGAAGTGCGTAAGTACTCTATTGAAAACGGCGTTTTGACTTTCTGTGGGGATATAGTAGGCGTTCAGGTTTGTCCTATAGTTTCTTATCAATTAACCTATAGATTTTTAATTACGGGCGTTGAAGTGGAATTAAATTATACGCTAAACGACAACTTCCCAACTTTACCAAGAATCGGGCTTTACGCTAAGTTGCCTAATACCTACAATATGATAGAATACTTGGGCTACGAAGGGGAAACGTATTCGGACATGCATCACTCTGCAGACTTTGGGTATTACACGTCTTACGTTGATAAAGAATATCAACATTACGTTAAACCACAAGAAAGTGGTTCGCACTATTCTACTAAAAAGGTGCAGATTTCTAATATGGATAACTCTATTATCGTAAGTGGTGATTTTTCATTTTCGTTTATTCCGTATTCTATAAAGCAACTTTATGAAAAGAAACACGATTTTGAACTTGAAACGGATGGTTATAATTATTTTGCAGTTGACTTTTTTATGGGTGGGGTAGGTTCGCACTCTTGTGGACCGGAACTTCAAGAAAAGTATAAAGTTCCTACTAAGGCGAAAAAGTCTTTCGTCATTTCTATTAGATAAAGGATTTTTTATTAATAACAATCTAATAATTTAAAAAAGCAAAAACCGTGAAAAGTTTTTGCTTTTTTTATTGTTGAATTCAAATAGAAAAAGAGATATAATGAAAGAAAAGTAGAGTGCTATGAAAAAGGCAATCGTTGTTCAACCCCCGTATTTTGTGGGTGTATCAGGGTAAATTCATTGAACTAGTATTGCAAAGATTATATCTTTCTTCGCCGACTAAACGGACAGGGATGTCAAGCAAACGGAGTTCATCTATAAAAGCGTTTAGATATTTTTCGCCTTTGCCACTTTGCATAAAGGTCAAGGAAAAGTCTTCTCCAACGGTCATTACTTCAATGAGTAACATGTTTTTCGTGTGTTTTTCACCGATGTAGGCGTGAAGATCGTTAACGTATTGTTCAAGCCCACACCAGTCCATTTTGCCAACGTAACTGATGCCGAAAGTTTTTCCGACTATGCTATTTTCTGCAAAACTAGCCATTGCGCCTTTTTTGTCGGCAAATGTGGATTCGCTCGGAAATGCTTGTATCAGTCGGTTAATCGATAGGATGTCGGACTCTTTATCGCCTTTGAGAATTACTTGCCCACGAACAACGGTGTTTTGTTTTTCAACCTCCCATTTGCTTATGCGTGGTGGCATTGTTACATGAATATAGTTAACAATACTATGGTGGCTCATGGGGGCGTGTAAAACAGAACGATATTGATGCTGTACGTGTGCAATAATAGGCTTGTCTATGTTGTGGTCAAGTTGATGCAACGCACGATAAAGTAAGACCGAAATAAAGGATACGGGGCTACCGTCTGACGAACTTGCTTTTGCCATCATTTTACTTTGTGGAATATGTAAGTGATAGGCGTATAATCCTTTCTCGTCAAACTCAACGGGATCTAATCCATAAGCTTTATTAAGTTCTTTAGGAAGATTACAGAAATTTTTGGTACTTATCGTACTATTTGGAAATGGATAAACGTGCTCGTCATTGCAAATAGGATTGTCTGGCATTCTAATTCGCTCTGTTTTCAATCCATCTGCGCCGTAGCGTTCGGAAACGTACAAATAAAGCAAGGTCTTCATTAGGGGATCTATACCCATTCCGTCGGCAAGATAGTGACTGCAATCAATAAAAATAGTATTATTCTTACAACCAAAAGAGATTAGATGTCCTCTACTGTCTTCGCTACCCAACGCCACGGTGCGATCATCTGCAAATATAGGTAGTGGACGGCTGTTGTAACGCAAAACAAGATTTTCTTTTTCTCGTTCGGGGTAAACACAAAAATACGGATAACGCACCATTGCTTTTTCTACAGCGTGACACAGTATATTATAATCAACTGTATCTGTAAGCCTTATTGCAAGTCTAAACGTGCTGAAAAAATCTTCGTTAGCGCCATAAAGCAACGGGTTTGGTTTAAACTTCATGTATCCCCCTCAATAGTGCAAAAATTAATTCAACGTACAATTTATTATACACCAAAAATATAAATGATTCAACTCGTTTGCGATATATGTAGGTGGATTTTAGAAGTGTTTTTCTCTTTGTTTGTTGGTAAGATTAGCGTTTGGTTTTTGAAATAGATTTAAAAAGGCATTTCATACGTTTGTTTGTTGTATTATTTATTAAAACAACAAATATTAAACATATAGATAGTTATTACTACTTAAAAACTAAACTTTAACTATTTATATGTGTAGTTAAAACTAATTATAATATAAATGTAAGTTTATAATTATGGGGGTAAATGTATGGAATACGTTTCTAATGTTAAATTGAAACTTAGAGAAATATTAGCAGAGAAGAAAATTTCGGTATATCATCTTTCAAGTTTAACAGGTATATCAAGCGCATGTATTCACAACTGGTATTCTAAGAGAAATTACGTTCCTAATTTAACTTCATTATTGAAGATATGCGAAGCACTAGAGATTTCGCCCACAGAACTATTTAGGCAAAATTCAGACGATACGGTGTGTGTAACCAAAGAAGAGAAAGAAATTTTGGACAAGTGGGTGTTGCTTAACGAAAAGCAAAGAATAGCGATTTTGGCACAAATGGATGCATATTTAGAAAAATAATAAATTATTGGTTTAAAAATGCGAGAGAAGACAACGAATAGAGAAAAAGTTTTTAATAAAATAGTTCGTCTAATAGTTAAAGATCAACATAAGGGTTTAGAAAAATTTTATAACGTATATGGTAAATTGATATTTTCAGTAGCGAAAAACTATTGTAAAACCCAAGAAAAAATTAATATAGTTATAAACAGCGTTCTCATTAGGGTTTGGAAGAAAGCAAAAGATTTAAAAGGCATAAAAAATCCAGAAGGTTTTATTTATACAATAGCAAGGAATTGCGCTATTGACGAAATGAAAGAGCCATGGCATTTTGAGTTGAACGAAAAAATTTGTGGCGTGGAAGAAAATGCTTTTAGGGAAATAGAAGAAAAGGATAGTTTTGAGTATTTACTTAGCCCCTTAAAAGAGAACGAACAAGAAATTTTGATACTCAAATTTAGAAAAGGTTATACCTTTCAAGAAATAGCAAATATGCAAGGTAAACCATTGCCAACAATAACCACTACGTATTATAGGGCGTTGGCAAAAATAAAAAATTTAATAGTAAACTAAAAGTTTTTGAATAAAAAACTCCTTGTTGTTTTGTCAAAATATCAAACAACCTAAAGGAGGTAAAAATATGAAAAAATTTTTAGGGTTGATAGTAGCACTTGTACTTTTGGTTTCGTCTATCGCATTGCCAACAGGGCAAAGCGTATATGCGAACGAACTAACGCTTGACGCAGGGGATAACTACTTTTTAGAGTTCGTTACTTCTGACACAACGTTTGATGGCGACGTAGCCTTTTCTAGCAGTCCGTTATATAACGAACAGTTAGAACAAAACGGTAGGGAATATATTTTTTCTGTCGGCAACGTCAACGGCTATGCGTTAATGGTTGAATTCCAAACGGAAAACCAAACCTTTTACGAAATAGAAGAACTGTTTTATAACGCACAGTCACCGTTTGCAGATTGTCAAGGTATACCCGTCTATATAGCGCATAACACCTACTTAGAGTATAAAGACCAAGCCTTTTACGACCTTTCGACAGGCTTAGAAATTAGCCAAACCGTCGTTGAAGAGTGCGCTTATAACGGCTTTAACTACTTTGGTGGAACTACTGCGACCTTTACGAATTCAACCTTTACCATAGAATACGCTAGAAAAACCGTAGAAGAATATAGTATACAATATGATTTACCGAATATTGAAGGATCAGTAGCCGGTGGTTGCTGTGCTCATACGGCAGGGGCAATAATCCTTACATATTACGATAGATTTTGTGAAAATATAATCCCAAATTTCGTGCCGTATTTTACTTTGGGTAGCGTAATAATATATAGACCTACAAATGATGAAATTGATATTATGACTTTAGAGTTGGTTGATTTGATGCTTATAGGCGCGCCACACGCAGGGGTAACTTTTAGCGAATTTCAACTAGGTATGGAAACTTACGTAGAAGATCACGGTTATACATATACAACTACAAATCTTTTTTCTAACGGAAGTTTTAATTTGAACAATTATAAAAACGCAGTGCAAAGTGGCAAGCCTTGTGCGTTGTTTTTAACTAATTTCACAATGTCTAACGGCATAATAGAAGGGGACGGACAAGATACGATAGGGGTAGGATATTGCCCTATATCGCACGTTGCGGCAGGCTGTGGATATAAAATAATTACTTATTATGATGCTAACGATAACGTTATAACTACACGTAACTACTTAAAAGTTGCAAGTGGATTAAATTCTTACGGAATAGGTTATTTAAGTTTAAACGATACTACTACGATTAGCAAAGCGATATCAATATTAGTAAGTTGAGGATATAATGCAAGATAAAGAGTTAGAGAAATTATTGCAAGAAAAAGCAGATAAAACTGAAATGAGAGAATTTTCTCAAGTATGGGAAGAAATTAAAGGGGAAATAGTATCGCCTAAGCCCAAAAGGGAATTTAGGTGGAAAAAGTGGTTCCCTATGATAATGGCGTCTACTGTTTTAGTGATATGCCTTGCTCTTTCGCCGTTAATTATAAATATACTTACACCTAATAAACCACAAGAAGAAGTTTTCTTTACTGAAGAATTAATTAGAGAAACAGTAACGGAAGAAGAAATGCTTAATGGTTTATCTACGGCACAAATGATGCACATAGATTTAAGTAGTTATATTGTTGATGGGTGTAAACTTTTTCTCACAGAAAAAAACCAAGTAAAAGGTGCTAGTTTTTCATTTTACAATTATCCAACTACTTTTATTGCAAATATAAGGATATATCATAAAAGTGTAGACTTGAATTTGGATACAGATCTTTTGCAAGGTACAATTCATACTGTTGGTAGTACAAATATTCGTTATAAATTCAAACAAGAAAACGATGGCATATACAAGTATAACATATATGCAGTGCATAATAGCGTTCAATATCTTATTGAATACACGGGGCTCTCTGACAATTTAATAGATTTCCTTAACGAATTTTTTGGTTGATATTTTTTCAGCTCTTAAAAGGGGTGCGAACTTAAAAAAGTTTGCACCCCTTTTAGACTGCCTATTAAAATTTTTGTTATGAGTTAGATTTTATATTTGTCTTGGATTACGTAGTTTAGTTCTTTGATTAAATCTTTTTTATAGGTTTGAATAATTTCCAAAGTTTCAACGTAGGCAGTCATTTCGCCGTGAACAAACTCTGTTCTAGGAACTGAGTTTAGTTCTTCTAAGTAAGAATTAAAAAGTTTAACTATAAATAAAAGTAGTTTGTCAGAGTTCATCTTTATCCCCTTTTGTTATTGCAATTTCGTCGTAATTTATAAAATTTTCCGTTAAGCATAGGTTAAAATCATTGATTATTGTATTTCGGTACGTAAAAAGTGTAGTGCGAGAGATGTTACAATGATGGGCAAGTTTCCAAGCAGTAAGCCGTTTATCTTCAATATATATTGCTTGAAAAACGGGCAGGATAGGTTCTTTACCTGTTAAATTTATTAATGAATAATATTTGTATAAAAATTTAAAGATTTCAATATATTTGCTTTCCCTTAAAGAAAGCAAGTTTTTTATTGCTTTTTCTTTATCTCTTAAACATTGTTTTTTCGCATGTTTCATGAGTAAAATTATAACTAAAATAAAGTTTAATGGAGTCCGTATTTTTCGTACTCTTCACAGACCATCAATTTTTAGACTCTTGGAGCAATATATTTTTACTCAATACGAATTGTCGGGGGGGTGGTAAATTTTTCGTTTTTTTGTAATAAAATAACTGTAAATATGTAAGGGATTATTGCTTTTATGCTTGAAATAGCTTTATTTTTTTGCTATAATATAAAAATAAATTTTTATACGGCTAGAAACATAGGGGTTTACCTATGATTTAAAATAGAACTGTGCAATTATTATTTCAAACCGTTATGCATTATTCTATGGTTAGAATTCCTAAAGGGGAATAAAAGGATTATAAGGAGCAAAGGTTATGCCTAAAAAACAAAGGAAATTTGCTGACGACGGTTGGGCAGTTTGGATAGACGGCGACGACGTTAGCACCGTTTATATTAACGATTGGCTTAACCCAAAGGGGAAAAGTTACGTTGACGTGGCTATTCGTATTCGTGGGGTAAAAGTAAGTAAGTCGTTAAACGTATACGTTCCGTTTTCAGTTTGTAAAGATGAAATTGAAGACGTGTCTTTGCTTTTTAAAGACGATAAGATTTTACAGGCGACTTTTAGCGCACCTTGCATTATAGAATACAAGAAAAACGAACACACTTCGGAAATTGCTTATAACGGCAAAACGATAGACGTAGTTCACATTAGCTCTATAGATTATAGCGTGGTTGAACTTTCAGACGGAACGCATTTGAAAATAGACTTAGAAAAATTATATCCTTTCTTAGATAACGACGAAGCGTATTTTATGTGGCGTATGCCACATAAATCTTTAGACGAAATATTTGCGCACCGTTCGGATATGGGTAGCGTAATGGGTAGGTTAAGAGATTTGATAACCACGCCCGTCATTGCTGAAAAATACGGTTATTCAATTCGTATAAACGAAGCAAGACTTTTGCCTGAAGAAATTACTAAGATAGGCGTTTTCCATCGTCAAAAATTAAAAAAGGCAGTAGTAACTCTTTCTATCAACGAGTCGTATGAACTTAACGACGCTGGTTGTTATCGTATTCGTAGACTAGAAGAAAATTTATATAAAGAGTTTCTACCTAAAGACTATAAGCGTAAAGACGTTATATCTTATCAATGGAATCAAAACAGAGAGTACAATTTTAAAGGCTCAAAAAATCATGAACTCTCAAGGCTCAATGAAACTTACGGGCGTAAACGATAGCATAATGGAAGTTTTTGATATTACCGGATTTTTAGATATTCTCACGATTGAATAAATGGGGAATTTAATATGAAAAAATTAATATCAGTTTTTCTTCTAATAACGGTTTTGGCAGTTTCTTTATGTGGTTGTAACTCAACCCCTAAATGTTTTTCTGGCAAGTGGAAGTTTTCTTCAATAGTAGAAGTTGAGTTAAAATCCGATTTAACTCAAAGCGACGTTGATTTGTTAAAAGAAAGTTATAACGCGCAAACCGAAGAAGAAATCGTAATAAAGGCTTCTGAAAAATTTAACACGGAAGACACTTTTGCGCCTTTCTACCTTAAATTTAGTAAGAAACTAGCATATACCCACGATCTCATTATGGAACGTGAAGCAACTTGGAGTTTTTACAAGCTTACTGAAAACACGGGGTTTATTTCTTTTTATACCGAACTAGACGCTTCACAAGGCAATCCAGAGCCTTTGTTGTTTCCCGATTTAGCGTATGACAAAGAAACGAATACTATGAGTATTACCATGAATTATTCTATGTTTATGGTAACGCTTGCTTTGGTTAGATAATTTTAAGTAGTTTATATAAGATGGAAAAGATATTGTTTATAAACGCTTGCGTAAGACCTAATTCTCGCACGTTAGAACTTGCAAAGTTCGTTCTTGAAAAACTTTCAGGCGAAGTGGAAGAAGTTAATTTGTATAACGAAGAACTTTCCCCACTTGATTTATGTGAGATGGAATTAAGGGATAAAGCCACTTTGTCTAAAGATTTTTCAAATGAGGTTTTTAAGCTTGCAAAACAGTTTGCAAACGCTGAAACCATAGTGGTTGCCGCACCTTATTGGGACTTGGCGTTTCCTGCCGTCGTTAAATGTTATTTTGAAAAAATCACGGTGAACGGGTTAACTTTTAGGTATAGTGAAAAAGGTATCCCACAAGGGCTTTGCAAGGGTAAAAGGCTAATTTACGTTACTACTGCAGGTGGCCCGATTAAGTGTAATTTCGGTTACGATTACGTTTCGGCTCTTGCTAAGAATTTTTATGGCATAAACGAAATTAAATGCGTTAAAGCAGAAGGGCTTGATGTTTACGGCGCAAACGTTTTGAGTTTGATAGAAGACGCTAAGAACTCTTTTAGTTGTTAAGACTAATTAAGATAAAGAAAAGGCAACCACAAAAAGTGGTTGCCTTTTCTTTTGTTACGGTGGTTGTGTGTGCTATATTATTCCTTATTCGATTTACGAGAAACGATAAATTTAGTAACGAATAACGAGCCTATCATAATTGCAATGCCTAAAGGCAAGGTTATGTACCAGTACGGTACAAATCCTGCAATGATAAAGCAAACGAAAGATATAATAGCAACGAAAATCGAGTATGGTAACTGCGTTGAAACGTGGTTGATGTGTTCGCATTCTGCGCCAGCACTCGACATAATAGTAGTGTCGGAAATAGGTGAACAATGGTCGCCACAAACTGCACCTGCAAGACACGCTGACATGCTTATAATCATTAATGGGTTGTCGGGGGCAAACATTGCCGTTACGATGGGTATTAAAATACCGAAAGTACCCCAACTTGTTCCGGTTGCAAAAGCAAGTACGCAAGCAACTATAAAGATTATAGCAGGTAAGAAAGATTGCAAGCCTGCTGCAGCACCGTTCATAAGGTCGCCAACGAAGTATGCTGCGCCAAGTTCGGAAGTTACGTTTTTAAGAGCCGTTGCAAAGGTTAGAATAAGTATTGCAGGAACCATTGCGATAAAGCCTTTGGGAATTGCTTTCATAGATTCGCCAAATGAAACGGTCTTACGGATAGCCATATAAATTACGGTAGCGATTATAGCAAGCAAACCACCCCACGGCAACGCAACGGTTGCGTCGGTATTTGCAAATGCGTCTATAAAGTTTGCTCCGTCAAAGATGCCACCTACGTATACGAGCGCAAATACGCTAAATACTAATAGTGAGATAATAGGAATAATAAGATCTAAAACTCTACCTCTTGAACTAGGTTCAAAATCTAAGTCTTTGATTTGTTCGCCAGAGAAAAGATCCCCGTTTTCTGCGTTGAGTTCGTGTTTTTTCATAGGACCGAAGTCGAACTTCATAAGGATAAGCGAAACAACGAACACTAAGGTTAAAATAGAGTAGAAGTTAAAGGGTATAGCGGCGATAAACAAGTTCAAACCACGCCCGTCTGCTGAATATTGAGCAACTGCCGCAGCCCAACTTGAAATGGGCGCTATCATACATACGGGGGCTGCCGTTGCGTCTATTATAAACGCAAGTTTACTACGGCTGATCTTGTGTTTGTCTGTAACGGGACGCATAACCGAGCCAACGGTAAGGCAGTTAAAATAGTCGTCGATAAAGATTAACACGCCAAGCGCAAAGGTTGCAAGTGCCGCACCGACTTTAGTTTTTACGTGGGTTTTAGCCCAATCGCCAAAGGCTTTAGAGCCACCGGCTTTGTTGACTAGCGCAACTAAAATGCCAAGTTCGACAAGGAAGAAGAAAATACCTGCAGTTCCTGCAACAGCGCTTATAATACCCGTTGAAACTACCCCGTCTACAACGGACAAAGGACTCCAGTCGGCAATTAGAATAGAGCCGGATAGTATTCCGATAAATAAAGACGAGAAAACTTCTTTAGTAATGAGCGCAAGACCTATTGCGATAATAGGTGGCAATAACGCCCAGAACGAGCCTATAACGGTTGTACCTGAACTACAAGTGTCGCATCTTACAAAGCCAAGACTATGTAGTCTATATCCTTCTAGACAAGTAGAACAAGGTTCTCCGTCTACTTCGCCCGTGCCAGAACAGTCGCCACAAAGCATCCAACCGGCAGGACAGTCGATTTCGCCCGTTGCGTTGCATTGCGAACAAGATGACACGGTGGTTTCGTTGCAGAAAGGACAAGTTATTTTAGTAGTTGCGTCGCTACAATGGGGGCAATCTAAACTTTTGTTAACGCCACCCGTTGCCGTTGCAACGATTAGTAAAGCCAAAATTATTACAGATGCAATAATTAGAGTAACGGCTTTACGGTTGAGTTTTTTGATTTGGTTTAACATACCATTCTCCTTTGTAAAAATTTTTAATAAAAAAGTCACGATATCTACCAAATATCGTGACTTAAACTATATACAAAGGTCATAATATTCGATAGCTCAACACGCAAACTGCGTGACAGTTGCAAACGTATTTCGCTTGCACCCAGATACGAAACAATTGGGTTATTTCGTTCTTCGGCGATATTCCCTTTGCCACGTAGACTTAAACCCTGTCTACGCTTATCATGAATAACGCACCTCTACCTGATCAATTTTACTTTATAAGGGTACTATATTTAGTCGTTAAAGTCAACAAGAATTTAACGATTTTTTAACTTTTTGCGTTTTATTAGTTGAAAAATTATAATAATTAGCGTGATAACTATTATAGAACTTGCTATTAGTATAGCGCAATTCATAAAGAATTGTTGTGGCAATATGAATATGATTTCGTCTAACGGTGAGAATTGCCAATTATCTTTACCGGGGAAGAATATTTTGTGGAATATCACGAAAGCCTTGTCAAAGTTGATTGAAACTAACCCGATAAGTAAAGCGAAAACGACGAAGATAGATATCGACGCAGTAAACGCAACGTGCATACCGAACGGCCTAGAAAAGGCGAGTATCTTTTTCTTTTCTAAAATTATAAAGGTAATTACTAACGCAAAAGAAACTAAAAGAACAACCGTGTCAAGCGTGAATAATTTTTTGCAGTCGGCAAAGTGTGAAGCCCCTTCCGTAGTATAAGAAAGCGTACCTGTGCCAAAAGCGTAGTTGGGTAGGGTAAGGTAATTCATCACGTCGTCAAACGCAGTCTTAATCGTTTGGTAAGAATACCCCGTTGTTTTGGGTAGATTTAACGAATCGATTTGTAAATAATAGAAAAATCTACAATATATAGGTAGTGCGATAGAAAAACTTATAATCAAAAGAAATATAGCAACGCCGAACACTACACTTAAAATTTTGCTTTTCATAAATTCACTTCCCAAACGATATAAAATATTCTATCATATACCTAAAATTTTGCCAATAGTGTAAATGTCAAGAAATAATTACACATTTATAGAAAAATTTTTAAGAAATTGTAATTGAGTACATAACCCGATAATTTGACGACGTAAACAAAAACAAAGCCGAACGGGTAGCTAATTTCCAACCAATACCCGAACGGCTCACCCGAATAGGGGCTAACCTACCAGCCCTTATTCAAAACTTTTAATTATTATATCACAACAAAAAATAAAAATCAAGAAAAAATTGCAAAGGGGTTAAAAATATGCAATACAAATTTTTTAAAAACGTAACGACACTTGAAGAACTACGTGAGCAGTACAAAAAACTTGCTTTCGAGCATCACCCAGACAAAGGCGGAAAAGTTGAAGATATGCAACAAATTAACGCCGAGTATGACGCACTACATAAGCAAATTAATATAAGAAAACGGGAGCAGAACTGCCCCGGACTTTTTTATTTTACCCCTACTTGACTAACCGCCTTTTATGTGCTTGTTTCAAAAGAAAAAAGGAGGTTGCTTGTTATGTCTTTGCTGGAAACAATACTAATAACATTGCAGATTATCAATTTAATGTTAATCATCAATGACAAACTGCGCTAACCACCTTTTCGCAAGGTAGTATAACACATAACAGTCTACAAGTCAAGCCAAACGGCCACTACTACAATAGTAGCCACCCCTAACCTTATAAACCGTTGACAAAAAAATAAAATATTGTATTATATATACTGAAAAGGTTTATAAAGAAAACAACAAAAATGTAATAATAATGACCGATAAAGATATAGAGAATAGAGATAAATTTTTCTTTGAGAAATTAGATATAAATTAAAAAAGAGCCTTTTACGGCTCTTTTTAGTTATTATTTTTTAGTTGACAATTTTTATAAAATTGCATATAATAATAGTGCAATCAGTTGATTGCGTTAAACAAGTGTGCGTTCATTGTAAGTTTACTTACGCCTGCCACTTGTTTTTTTCTTATAATTCCTAATTTTACTTTTAACTTTAGGAAAGTCTTCTTTAGAAAAACTAAAATTCTTTTTAGGCTTATCAAAATGTGAATGTGTATCAGAAATAATACCATTACGTATATAAGCCTTTTCTTTTTTGCCTTTTTGGGGATTATCTTTTAACGGCATATTATCTTTACCGAAAGTTTTATCACTGTGAGTAATACCAACGGCTTTATAATTTTTACCATCATCACCAAAAACATATGTATTATGACTTATCTTTCTATTAAATCTAAACTCATTTTTATTCTTTATCTTTCGTGCCATAAATCACTCCTTGTCATCATTTTTAAGTCCAAAAAGAATATCTTTCATAAAATAAGCGTTTTCTTGTATCAATTCTTCAAGCGTTGCTTTTTCGGACTTAAATTCTACTAAATCATTTAATCCGACTTCAGAACGTAACGCCTTTTCCATAAAGAAATCAGAATAACAGTCGGTTGAAAAACGTTTGCTATAAATTTTCTTGTGCATTAAAAAATACTTGTGTTAATAAAAATTTACCTATATTTTTCATAATTCATTGACTTTTTTATATAAATTGCGTATAATAATAATGACCGAAAGGTCCAATACAAGCAAGCAGAGTTGGCGGAACATAACCGTGTGGGCTTGCTTGTTTTTTATTTTCTTTTTCTTCTATTTTTATAATTTCTAATTTTAGATTTTACTTTAGGAAAATCTTCTTTTGAAAAATTCCAAGTTTTATTTGGTTTTCTATCATAAGCGTTTTTTCCAATATTTATCTGCCATAAATGCTCCTTTTTGTTGAATTTTTTATTCTAATTGCATATAATATTATTAGAATTCAACCAAGCCCAAAAGGCAATTTCTTGCGGTAACGCAACTCGGGGGTTGAATTCTTTTTTATTTTAATTTTTTATTATACTTCCTAATTTTCTTTTTACTTTGTTTACTAAATCGAAAATTAGGAAGTTTTTCTTTACTAAACTGTTGTAGTCACAATTATTAACCTCCTTTTTTATTTGATTTTTCTATTCCAAAATAAGCAACCGTTTTTTTATTACGTTTTCCATTTTTATCATAAAAATGTTTAACAGTTTGGTTTTTTGCAATACTATTTAATGAATTAAAATCACCTTTAAAACTAGGTTGTTTTTTATCTGATGCAGTAACTATAACGCTTGGCAGTCTTGTGTCAATTTTACCAACTATATTATATTTAGGATTTAATCTTAATTTACCATTTTTACCTTTTAACCAAGCGTCTTGTGCGTCAATTAAACGAACGCCTTTATGTTTCAAACTATAATTTACAGTTGACATAATTTTACTCCTATGCTATAATAATAATCGACCATCGCCCCGTAGGGGGTAGCAACGACTGATGTGCGTTGACAGAGAAGAACGTTTGGTCTTCGTGCGTAGACTTCTCATTAAACCGCTCTTAAAAGGGCGGTTATTTTTTTGTCTAAATTATCAAAAGAGTATTTACTAAACAAATCTCTCAAAATCAATTTCTTTTGCTTTTTCTTTCATTTTTATTTAACAAATAATTCGTCGTCAAAATCATTCGTCTAGGTTGGTAAACACTTGACATTTTTTCACCTTTAATGTATTATAAATATATAGTCGATTCAAAAGTCGTCCGACGACAGTGTTGAACTTTTGTTACGAACACATAAAAAACGCATTACAATCGACCGTTTTTCTAACCGCTCTTAATAGGGCGGTTATTTTTTGTCTAAATTATCAAGAGAGTATTTACTAAACAAATCTCTCAAAATCAATTTCTTTTGCTTTTTCTTTCATTTTTATTTACCAAAAGAGAGCCTAATTTTATTAAAACGATCTTTTGCAGGTTTTTTACAGAAAAACAAAAATTTTTTTGTGTAATTTTATTTTAGAACATACAAAATTTTGTCAATAGACAATACGGGGGCTAAAACGCTTGCAAAATATTTTAAAATATAGTATGCTATAACCAAGAAGGTTTTCGGACAACACTTCTATAAAACAACCGAAAAAACAGGATAGATAGAAACCTTTTTTTCGGCATAAAAACTATTGACGAAAGGAAGGTTTTTTTATGCTTAATAACACGACTAAAAAAATTACCCGTGCTGGAATAATTGCAGGGCTATACGTAGTTTTATCGTTAGCCGTTTTCCCGATAGCGAGTGGGGCTATACAGTTTAGGCTTAGCGAAGGGCTTACTCTCTTACCATTAATTTACGTAGAAGCCGTGCCTGCGATTTTCGTTGGGTGCATGCTTATCAATCTCATAACGGGTTGCGCTTTGTTGGACGTGGTTTTTGGCAGTTTAATCACTTTGGTTGCAGGGGTAATGACTTTGGTTGCAGGTAAGTTTATCAAAAAGGTTTGGTTGAAAATTTTAGTAGGTGGGCTTTTCCCCGTGCTATTAAACGCTTTTTTATTGCCACTTATCTGGCTTGTTTGTTACGGTACGGGCGAATATATGTATATTTTACAAGTAGCGTTTTTATTAGTAGGGCAAACGGTGTGCGTTTACGTGTTTGGTTCTGTATGCGTAAAAACGGTGAATAGACTTCAAGGAAAGGGGATTGCCTTTCTAGAATAAGAAAAAACCAACGGTTAGCCGTTGGTTTTTTCTTTTAGTCCATCACTCTAAACGGGTGATAAACTGCCCAGTAGAACAGTAGCCATAATGCCGAAAGTCCTACTAGAGAGTAGATGATTCTCGCAACTACTGCGCTTCCTCCTGCGCCGAAGATGAAAGCAACTAAATTAAAGTTGAATACACCTACGAGCAACCAAACGAGTGCGCCTATAATAACGAGAGCAAATGCTATAACAGTAGTAATTTTCATATTTGTCCCCCGAGAGTAAGTATGTGCGTAAATTTTCCTTTTATACAGAAACGGCAGATTTATCTTCGGTAACGCTACCGAACGCTCTAACAATTAACGCAAAGCATAAAAATATTACACCACTAACTAAATAGTAAGTTTTTATAGGTGAAAAATAACTAGTTGCAAGTAAAACCAACCCGAAAATAGCAAATTTTTTGGACTTGTTTTTTTCTAAAAGGGTTTTAAGGTTTGCTTTCTTGCGTTTTTCTTTTTCTAACGGGCATTTGCGAGATGGTATGCAATCGATAGATTTAAGCCATTTATAAAAAGATTTACCGTTAACGAGTTTTATTTTCCCACCAAAACGCTCTGCGAATTCAGTTATTTCTAAAGAAAATTCTTCTGCGAAAATATATCCCGTTTCGGATTTGTTTAAGGTGTTAAAGACTTTCAAGATATCTACTTTATCAACTTTAATAAACGAAAATTTCATAAATATCATTTTGTTTTCTTTTTGTAGATGGATTACCGACCTTTTTTTCTCATATTGTAGATTGCAAATTTTCAACGCCTTTTCTAATAAAGCGTTTTGTTCGGCTTTTGAGAGAAAACATAAATCGTCCATAAGTTCAGAGTATTCTTTTTTTTCTCTGCGTTTTAATTTTTCGTTGGCATTAGAGTTTTTTGCTTTTATAAAGAAAAGAGTTGCCACGGTAAGCCCTAAGCAAAATGCGTAAGGTAGGGTATAAGGATATGGTACGAAAGTATCTAGAAAGACTATTGAAAGAATAAAAGAGATAAACCAAACGAATAAAGTATCGGAAATAATCGCAAAACGGGTTTTCATAAAAACGCTCCACAATGTTTTTTGTGATTATATCCAAAAATAAAAAATTTATACTTGAATAAAAGAACGATTAAAAACTATTGATTTTCCTTGAAAAATATGCAATAATAAAAATATGATTAAAATAGGTATTTTAGGTGGAACGTTCGATCCCGTTCATAGTGAGCACGTTCGCCTTGCAAAAAGCGCAATAGAAGAACTTGCGCTAGATAAATTATTCGTAATGCCGACCTGTGTCCCACCACACAAGAAAGTTATGCCTGCAAGTGCTGAAGATAGGCTTAATATGTTGCGCTTGGCGTTTCAAGGTGTTGACAAGGTAGAATTAAGCGATTACGAAATAAAAAAAGAAGGCAAGAGTTATACCTATCTTACGGTAGAACATTTTAAGTCGGTATACGAAAACGCCCAACTTTATTTTATCGTCGGTGGGGATATGCTTAACGATTTTCATAAGTGGAAATACCCAGAGAGAGTGTTAGGTGCTTGCGATCTTGCCGTGTTTGGTAGAGAAGATTACTTTTCCGATTACCAAGCGCAAAAAGAGTATTTTGAAAAGACTTTCGGAAAGAGTTTTATAAAACTTAATTACAACGGCAAGGTGTTTTCTTCTACGAAGATAAGGGTTTACGCATCTTTCGGGTTGGGGATAGACGGGTTTACCGAGCCTGCCGTTTGTGAATATATAAAAGAAACAGGGCTTTATAAAGGTGATAAATATACCGAATTTGTCAAAAAGGTTTTGCCTGAAAAAAGGTTAATTCACACGGCGAACGTCGTTGTAACGGCCGGTAAAAAGGTTAGGTCTTTGGGGCTTGATGCCGATCAAGTAAGAATTTCTGCGACCTTGCACGATTGTGCAAAATATATGGATTATACCAAAGTAAAAGGGTTTGAATTGCCCGAAAACGTACCACAACCCGTTATACATGCGTTTCTAGGTGCGTTTGTGGCAGAAAAGGTTTTGGGTATAACCGACGCTGAAATTTTAGATGCAATAAGATACCATACTTCAGGCAAGCCCGAAATGAGCCTTTTGGGTAAACTTATTTTCGTTGCCGACATGGTTGAAGACACCAGAAATTACGAGGGTGTGGATAAACTGCGTGAACTTTACGAACGAGAAGATTTTGAGAAGTGTTTTAGAGAGTGCTTAAAAGAAGAATTTTTACACTTAATTAATAAAAAACAATATATATACTCTAAGACGATTGACGCCGTAGAGTATTACGAAAAACATTAAAAGGAAGGATAGAATTTTGGAATCTAAGATTTTTACAGAACAAATTTGTAAGGCATTATTAAAGCATAAGGCAGAAGACGTTATTAGTATTGACGTAAAGGGCAAGACGGAAATTGCCGATTATTACGTTGTTGCTAGTGGTAGATCAATGACGCATACCCGTGCGCTTATCGATCACGTTGAAGAAGAAATGGATAAACTTGGCGTTGCGCCTAATCGTCGTGAAGGCGTGAGAGAAGGTCGTTGGGCAGTTCTTGACTACGGCGACGTTATCGTGCATATTTTCAACGACGAATCAAGACTTTTCTATCATTTAGAAAAACTTTGGGGCGACGAAAATAATATAGTAAAATATCAAGACTAATTAAGAAGATTTTTTAACAAGTATTTTATCTATTTGGTCGGGGTCGATTTCAATACTGCGAATAGGTTTTGTTTGATCTGAAACGGGCTTGATTTTGCGTGTTCTTTTTTTGGGTTCGGGCATAGGTTGTTCTTTGACGAAAAGATTAGAAACTGAGTTCCGTATTACGAGTGCGCCGACCACTATTACGTAGCAAATTATAAATAGAAATAAAGTACAAAAAAAGCCTTTTAGAAAAGATGAAGTAAAATTCATAAAACACCTCGCATTTAATATAACTTAAAAAGTGAAGAATAAACTGCAAGTATTTGTTGATAAATGGTGTTTTTTGAAAAATGTTTTGGGAGGGTATGAAATGCAAGAAATTAAAAATGAAATCGTAGAAGAAAACGCTGTTGTTGCTTTGCAACCCGTAATCGTTGATAAAAAGAAAGGTAGAAAATCTAAGTCTAAAAAAGCAGAAAGTTGCGAAACTGACGCTTTTGCAGATTTTAATGCGCTTGCCGAACTTTTAGATAGAACGGTAGAAGATCTTAAAGAAGAATTTTTTATTTTTCACATTAGAAAATTAATGTCTAAAATATCAAAAACCGTAGTGAGATTTAACGTTTCTGATGAAAAAATGGAAAAGATTTTGCAAAACGCAAAGACTACGGGGATAGGAAGCGTTGTCGTTGCACCCGTATATTTGCCTACTTGCAAAAAACAAGCAAAAAAATTAAACGGGTATAGCGTTAGTGCAATTCTAGATTTTCCTTTCGGCGAAAGTGCGCTAGCGAGCAAGATTTCCGGTATTGCAGACTGTAAAAACCGTGACGTTGACGACGTTATCGTGATGATGCCGTCATTGCTTTTTGAAGAAAACAAGGTTAAAGAGTTAAAGAAACAACTTGCCAAATTCGCTCGTAAATATAAAGGTCACGTGGGCGTAGGTTTGAACGCAACCGATCTTAACGAAGAACAAATTAAAAATGCAATGAATATTGCGAAAAAGACAAAAATTGCTTTCGTTACTTTCGTTTTTGGTACGGCTAGTTTAGAAGAAGTTAAGTCTAAAATGGGCGTAGTTCAAAAATACAAAGGCAATAAAAACACTTTTGTTTTCGCTAACGTTGAAAGGGCAGAAGTGCTTACTGAACTTTTCCGTTTGGGCGTGGATAAGATCTTAACGCCTTATGCAGACGATATTGCAAAAGAGTTGTTTAAGAAATTTAAGATAAAAAGTTTAAAACTCGTTTAAGTGCTTTACAAACGAAAAAAATAATGTTAATATAATTACGAAATAAATCAAATTCTTTGGGGCGGGGCGTAATTCCCCACCGGCAGTATAGTCTGCGAGCCTTTTTGGTTGATTGGGTGCAATTCCCAAACCGACGGTATAGTCCGGATGAGAAAAGAATTCGGTGGGTGTATTTGCCTTGCCGTAAATATCGTTTTTTCACGCCCCGAAGAAAAGGGGCGTTTTTTTATGGACAGAACAAAACAAAACAAAAACAAGGATCACAATTCTATATCTTTAACTAAACGATTAGTTGGTACGGCAATGTTTGCCGCTCTTGCTTACGCCGTATCTTTCTTTGAGTTCCCGATATTCCCGGCGACACCGTTCTTAAAACTAGATTTTTCGGCAGTATTTTTGGTGCTTTCGGCGTTTTTATTCGGCCCGATTTGTGGGGTTTCTGCGTGCGCAGTTAAAGAATTTTTGTGCTTTTTAACCAAAACTAGCACGGGTGGTGTTGGTGAGATTGCAAACTTTATAGTTATAACGGGATTTATACTTATTCCGTCCGTAGTTTATTGCTTTAAGAAAGGTTTACCTATCGTTATAATAACCCTTTTGCTTGGTTGTTGCGTTCAGGTAGGGCTATCGCTTATCGTTAATAGGTATATAAATTTCCCGTTGTTTATGGGGGCAGGTGCAAAGCAAGCCTTTCAAACCCTTTGGGTTTACGTTATGTTTTTTAATATGATAAAGAGCGTGACGATAAGCGTGTTAACTATATTACTTTATAAGCGTATTTCTAAAATAATAAAGTCAATTTAATTTACAAAACCTTTTAAAAAGATTATAATAAAAACATGGAAATTATTTCAATTAACGAACGACAAACTCAAGAAATAGCGTTTGAATACGCAAAGACCCTAAAAAACGGCGACGTGGTATTGCTTAAGGGTGGCTTGGGCGCAGGTAAAACTGCGTTCACTAAAGGCGTTGCAAAATATTTTGGGTTAGAAGGGGTTACAAGCCCCACCTACGCTTATCTTAACGTTTACGGGGATAAATTATATCATTACGACTGTTATCGTCTTTCGTGTGGGGAAGACGCTGAAAGGTTAGGTCTTACCGATTATTTCGGTGGGGATAATATTTGCCTTATAGAGTGGTCGGAAAATATAGAAGACGCTTTGCCGGACGATTGTAAGATCGTTAGAATAGAGCGCATTGACGAAAATACGAGAAAGATATATTTATGAATTATTTAGCAGTTGATACGAGTGGTAAAAATCTTACCATTATCGTATGTAAAAACGGAATAACCACAATTTTTCACGATACCGAGTGTGGCGTAAACCACTCGGTAGAACTCATGCCACGAATTGAAGAATTATGTGAGAATACGGGGCTTGATTTAAGCACGGTGGATTTTTTTGCTTGCGTAGTTGGCGCAGGCTCGTTTACGGGCATAAGAATAGGCGTTGCCACCGTAAAGGCGTTGTGTTTTGCATATAATAAGCCGTGTCTTTCAATAACTTCTTTCGATACTCTCGCATACAATAAAAACGACGGAAAAATTTTGGCAGTTATAGACGCCAAGCATAACGGGTTTTACGTTTGTGGCTATCAAGACGGTAAAGTGGTTTTAGAGCCTAGTTACCTTATGCGCCCAGAAGTAGAATTGCTTAAATCGGAATATCAGTTCGTTGCGATTGCAGAGATAAACGGGTTTGACGTAAGCGTCGTTTCCGTGGCGAAAGGGTTAGAGAGTGCGATAAACGCAAAACTTTCGGAAGTTACTTTTGATATAGAAAGTTTAACACCGTTATACGTTCGCAAAAGTCAAGCGGAGGAAGGTAGATGACGATTATACGATTGACTGAAAAAGACGTTGATGAAATCGTTAAGATTGAAAGCGAAAATTTTTCGGACGGTTGGAATAAAGATATGCTACTTTCAGCGTTTGAAACGGGCAGGTTTAACTGCTTGGCGCTTAAAGTAAACGGGCAAATAGTCGGGCTTATAACTTATTCTCTTTCTTTCGATACAGCTGATATAGAAGGCGTGGTTACCGTTAAAGAGCATAGGGGTAAGGGCTATGGTAAATTACTTGTTAGCGACGCTCTAAGTAAAATAAAAGACGATAAAAAAGAAAAGGTCTTTTTAGAAGTTAGAGAAAGTAATATTCCTGCGATTGCGTTATATTCAAGCGTAGGGTTTAATAAGATTTCCGTTAGAAAGAATTATTATCAAGACGGGGAAACTGCTCTCGTTATGGTAAAGGAGCTAGTATAGGTTTCGGCTTGGAGATTACACCAAAGCAAAAACCACTCGTGTTCTTGCACGGATATTTGGCAAGTTCAAAAAGTTTTTATTATCAAACGGAATATTTCAACCGTGATTTTGCCGTTTATGCCCCTGATTTTAAGGGGTTTGGGGATAATCTCGGTATGGATTACCCTTATTCGTTAGACGATTACGTAAAAGAGTTCGTTTCCTATCTAAAAGATAACGGCATAGAAAAGCCTTGCGTGGTGGCGCATTCGTTCGGGGCAAGGGTAGCCGTTAAAACGGCGTTTAAATATCCTGAACTAATAGATCGGTTAGTTATCACGGGTGGGGCAGGATTAAAGCCGAAAACCACTTTGAAAAAAGCGTTCAAGAAAATGCTGTTTAAAACGGTTAAACCATTTCTAAGTAAAGAACGGCTTTTAAGGTTTTATTCGTTAGATTACCAAAAACTTTCGCCCGTAATGAGAGAAAGTTTTAAACTTATAGTAAACGAACATTTAGAAAGCCTTTTGCCGTTTATAAAAACGCCGACTCTTTTGATTTACGGCGATAAAGATAAAGAAACCCCGTTATATATGGGTGAAAGATATAAAAAACTGCTTTCTAACGCACGATTAAAGGTGTTTAAGGGGGCTGGGCATTTTTGTTTTATAGATAGCCCGTTAAAATTCAATATGGTGGTAAGGGAGTTTTTGCTCTCAAAATAATATGTTTCCTTTAGATGCAAAAAGTTTTTCGCAAATCTTTTCAGCAAACAGTCTTCATACTTATTTGTTAATTAGCGTTATCAATGGGATAATGTTGTTTTTTGCGTCTATGAAATTCTTGCTCGTTCTCCAACAATGTGGTTATCGTGGCAGGCGTTATTTTAAGTGGCTAGGCAACAAAGAAACCCCCTACCGTTCAAGATTAATGCTTTTGTGTTTGTTGGCGTTCTTGTTTTTCTGCGTGTTAAACATGTGCTTTATGCCGGTTATGAAAACCTTGAACCAAGTGAACGGTGGCTCTTATATCGGGTTCGTTTCGTATATGCTTTTTACCATAGTGTATATTAAGACGGAAAGTAGCGTAAACGCAAAAGTTCCGTTGAAAAAAACAAAAAGGTTCGTTCGTCTTTGCGTAACTTACGTCCTTATTTTATCGGCGTTCACCTTTGGTGCGCTCGTGCTTGTTGACTATTTGGCGTTCGTGATTAACGACGACGTGGTTGCGCTTTTAAGATATGCAGTAATTTGCGTAATACCTATATTCGTTCCATATCTTTTGTTCGGGGCTTATTGCTTTAACGAGCCGTTTGAACACTTGGTAAGAACGCATTATATCCGTTCGGCAGAATTTAAACTCAGTACTTCGGATATTATTAAAATAGGCATTACGGGTAGTTATGCAAAAACTACGGTAAAAGAAATATTAAAGACTATTCTTTCTCAAAAATATAGGGTGCTTGCAACCCCTTCGTCTTATAACACCCCGTTGGGTATTGCGCTCACCGTAAAAAACCTTGATAGTTCGCACGACGTTTTTATTGCAGAGATGGGTGCAAGAAGTAAAGGGGACATTAAAGATTTAGTTAAGATCGTAAAGCCACAGTACGGTGTGCTTACGGGTATAAACTATCAACATCTTGAAACTTTTGGCGATATAGAAACTACTATGGCGACTAAGTATGAACTTTTTGAAAGTTTGCAAGATAACGGCGTAGGTTTCTTTTCGTCGGATAACGAAAGGGCGTTGGAACTTATGAAAAAGTTCGGTGGCGAAAAGTATTCGGCAGGTGTTGGGGGAGAAGATAATCTCGTTACGGCGACGGATATCGTAACCGATACTAAGGGTATGAGTTTTAACCTTAACATTAAAGGCGAAGAAAGCGTTAGATGTTCAACGACTTTGCTTGGCAAACATAGCGTTAGAAATATTTGTCTTGCTGTGGCAGTTGCTTATAAGGTTGGGCTTACCCCAGAAGAAATAGCCGTTGGCGTTAATAGAATTCAATCTATCGGGCACAGGTTGGAACTTATGCCCAACAATAAGAATATAGTAATTATTGACGATAGTTACAATGCAAGTACGGACGGCGTTAAGGCGGCAATGGAAGTATTAGATACTTTTTCGGGCAGGAAAATCGTGCTTACACCCGGTCTTGTAGAACTTGGTAAAGAAGAAAATCTTCAAAACTTTGAAATGGGCAAGATGCTAGCAAAACACGCCGATATGGTCGTGGTTATCGGAAAGCACAATGCGTTAATGCTTATTAACGGGCTTATCGAAGGTGGCATGGATAGAAACAATATAAAGTTTGCTAAGTCGCTTAATAAGGGGAACGAAATTCTTAACGAAATGATGAAAGAAGGCGACGTAATCTTGTTTGAAAACGATTTGCCGGACAATTACAATTAGATTAAAATTAAAAACACCAAAGCAAAGACGATTTTGTGGAGGTGTTTTTTTATGAAAGACGTTGCAATTTTTTATGGTGGCGTGTCGGTTGAACACGACGTTTCCATTATTACAGGTGTTATGACGGTTAATGCCGTTGATAAAAGCAGATATAACGCAATACCTATATTTGTGGATAAAACGGGGTTGTGGTATACGGGCGAAGTGCTTAAAGATATAGATTTTTATAAAAATATAAATCGAAAAAAATTGACGCAAGTAACCCTTTTTGCAGGTGGTAACACCCTTTACAAGATAAGTGGCAAAAAACTAAAACCACTTTGCGTTCTTTCCGTCGCTATTAACTGTATGCACGGCGAAAGGGGTGAAGACGGTTCGCTTGCAGGTTTTTTGAATATGTGCAATTTGCCGTTAGCCTCGCCTGACGTTGCGCCGTCTTCCGTATGCATTGATAAGTGTTTTACTAAAACGGTTATGAAAGGGTTGGGTGTTCAAACTTTGCCGTGCGTCGTGGTGTCGTCGCCAACCGATAAGGTTTTAGGAAACGTAGAGTTTCCCGTGGTGGTTAAACCGAATAGGCTTGGCTCTAGCATAGGCATAAAGCGTGTGGATAGTAAAGACGACTTGTTTTTTGCCGTTTCCGACGCATTGAGATACGGGGAAAAGGCGTTGATAGAGCCGTGTTTAACGGGGTTTGTAGAAATTAATTGCGCTTGCTATAAAGGGGTGGACGGTAAGATAGTGGTTTCTGAGTGTGAACGGCCTGTCGGTAATGCAGAGATACTGTCTTTTGATGATAAATACAAATCGGGCAAAAGAGTGTTTCCTGCTGATATAAACGCAAAATTATCTAAAAAGATAAAAGAAACGACTGAAAAAGTTTATCGGGGATTAGGTGTTGACGGCGTGATAAGAATAGATTATTTCGTCGTTGACGGGAAAGTGTTTTTGAACGAAATAAATACCGTACCCGGTTCGCTTGCTTATTATTTATTCAAGCAAACTATAAAAGGGTTTTCCGAAGTTATAACCGAACTTATAGTAAGTGCAGAGCGTAGATTTGCACGTGGTAGTACCTTTAAAAAGAGTTTTGATACTAGCATATTAAATATGGCAGGTGCAAAGGGGAAAAATAGTTGTAAAAATTAACCGTTTATGATAAAATACAAAAGAAAGGAGATGCATTATGGAAAAAATTAAAATGAATACCCCACTCGTTGAAATGGATGGCGACGAGATGACCAGAATTCTCTGGCAATGGATTAAAGAAATACTTATATTGCCCTACGTAGACTTAAAAACCGAATATTACGATTTAGGTCTTAAAGAAAGAGATAAGACGGACGATCAAGTTACCGTATTAAGCGCAGAAGCAACCAAGAAATACGGCGTTGCAGTAAAGTGTGCAACCATTACGCCTAACGCACAACGTGTAGAAGAATATAATCTTAAAAAGATGTATAAAAGTCCTAACGGGACGATTCGTGCAATGTTAGACGGAACGGTTTTCCGTGCGCCTATTATCGTAAAAGGCGTAACGCCGTATATTCCTACTTGGAAAAAACCTATCGTTATCGCTCGTCACGCTTACGGCGATATTTATAAGGCAGTTGACGGCAAGGCTGGTAAAGGTAAGGCAGAATTAGTTTATACTGACGAAAACGGAAACGTTACTACCAAACTCGTTCACGATTTTTCTAGTGACGGCGTGGTAATGGCTATGCATAACACCGATAAGTCTATAAAGAGTTTTGCTCGTGCTTGTTTTAATTACGCTTTAGACCAAAAACTTCCACTTTGGTTCTCTACTAAGGATACCATAAGCAAGGTTTACGACGGTAATTTTAAGGCTATTTTTGAAGAAATTTACAATGCTGAATATAAAGAAAAATTCGCTAATGCAGGTATAGAATATATGTATACCCTTATCGACGACGTGGTTGCTCGTATCGTTCGTAGCGAAGGTGGTATCGTTTGGGCGTGCAAGAATTACGACGGCGACGTTATGAGCGATATGGTTGCAACGGCTTACGGCAGTCTTGCAATGATGACCAGCGTACTCGTTTCGCCGGACGGAATATACGAATACGAAGCGGCTCACGGCACGGTTACTCGCCACTATTATAAATACGTTAAGGGTGAAGAAACTTCTACTAACCCCGTAGCAACGATATTCGCTTGGTCTGGTGCACTTCGTAAGAGAGGGGAATTAGACGGGCTTAAAGATTTGGTTGATTTTGCCGATAGATTAGAAAAAGCAACCGTTACTACTATTGAAGAAGGTGAAATGACGGGCGATATGATAGGTCTTTTTAAGAGAGACGGTATAACGCCTAAAAAACTTAACTCAAAAGAATTCTTGCAAGCAATCGCAAAGAGAATTTAACTTATGTATAAAATTAGTAAAGAGTGGGATGAACTTTTAAGCGAAAGGTTTTCGGCTGAAAGTTATCTCAAACTTAGAGAGTTTTTAAAAGAAGAATATTCTACGAAAACGGTTTATCCGTCAATGTACGATATTTTTAACAGTATGAAACTCACTTCGTTTGACAACGTTAAGGTGGTTTTGATAGGGCAAGACCCCTATCACGACGTTGGTCAAGCAATGGGGTTGTCTTTTTCCGTGCCGAAAGGCGTGGATAAGCCCCCGTCGTTAGTAAATATATTCAAAGAATTACGCTCTGAAACGGGTATGGAAATCCCAAATCACGGTGATCTTACGGGCTGGGCTAGGCAAGGCGTGTTGTTGCTAAACACTGTGCTTACCGTTAGAGCGCATCAAGCGAACTCGCATAAGGGTAAAGGTTGGGAAGAGTTTACCGACGGAATAATAAAAAGTGTTAGCGATAATAAAGAACACGTGGTTTTTTTGCTTTGGGGTGGTAATGCACGAAGCAAAAAGTCGTTAATAGACACGAAGAAACATTTGGTTTTAGAAAGCGTGCATCCAAGTCCGTTGTCTGCGTATAACGGGTTTTTCGGGTGTGGACATTTCGTTAAGACGAACGAATATTTAAAGTCGTTTGGTATAGAAGAAATAGACTGGAGTGACTTATGAAATACGTTGTAATTTTAGGCGACGGTATGGCAGATAAGCCCATTGCGTCGCTTGGCGATAAAACGCCTTTACAGGTGGCGAATAAGCCCTATATAGACGGGCTTTGTGCTCGTGCAGAGTTGGGAATGATGAAAACCGTTCCCGACGGCATGAAAGCAGGGTCGGACGTTGCAAATCTTTCGGTGCTTGGGTATAATCCAAAATACGGATATACGGGGCGTTCGCCGTTAGAGGCTGCATCTATAGGTATAGAACTTAAAGATACCGACGTGACTGCTCGTGCTAACTTGGTAACCGTGTCGGACGAAGATAATTACCAAGATAAAACTATGATAGATTATAGCGCAGGGGAAATTTCTACCGAAGAGGCTAAAGAACTTATAGAATATCTTGCAAGCCGTCTTAACGACGACAAGTATAAATTATATTCGGGTATAAGTTATCGTCATTGCTTGGTGATAGATAACGGCGTTGTAAGTGGCGATTTAACACCCCCACACGATATTACGGGTAAGCCTGTAAAAGAATATTTGCCAAGTGGTGAGTATTTGCGTTTGGTGAAAGAAAGTTATGAACTCTTAAAAGATCACCCTGTAAACCAAGCGAGAGTAAAGGCTGGTAAACGCCCTGCAAATTCCTTGTGGTTTTGGGGGGAAGGGACTAAGCCGGCTCTTGAAAACTTTGAAAATCGTTTCGGTGTAAACGGTGGGATGATTTCGGCAGTAGATCTTCTTAAAGGCATAGGCAAACTTACGGGTATGCGTGTTATAGAAGTTGCTGGGGCAACGGGTAATTACGATACCGATTTTATCGGCAAGGCAAACGCTTGCCTTAACGGTTTAAGAACGGGGCTTGATATGGTTTACGTGCATATGGAAGCACCCGACGAATGTGGACATCACGGCGACCTTGAACATAAAATTTATTCTATAGAACGCATAGATAAGGTTGTGGAAACGGTTGTTGAAGGGTTAAAGCAAGATGGTGAAGAATTTGCCGTGCTTATTGCGCCCGATCACCCAACGCCTATCGCTACTATGACGCATTGCGCTGATCCCGTTCCGTATTTAATTTACCGTTCGAATAAAAATCTCTTTAACGGTGGGGAAAAATACGACGAAGTTTGGGCTAAGAGTACGGGCGTGTTTGAAGAAGACGGCTATAAAATAATGGAAAAACTTATAAAAGGATAAAAGAAAAGCACTTGCTAATTTGCAAGTGCTTTTGTGTTTTAGTCATTTTTAACGTGAACGTCAAGTTGGTCAAATGGTATTTCAATTCCGTTTTCGTCAAACGCTTTTTTAACTGCTTCGGTAATATCGAAATAAACCGTCCAGTAATCGGCGTTTTTCGTCCAAGTACGAGCCGTGATGTTGATGCTGCTTGAACCGTGCTCTTTAACACGAACGAAGGGCGCAGGGTCTTTTAATACGAGTTCATGCTTTTCGCAAATTTCTAAAACTATAGATTTTGCTTTTTCAAAGTCGTCACCGTATCCGATAGAGAAAAGGAAGTCTACACGGCGAGTATCTTTTTCAGAGTAGTTGATGATTTCGCTAGAGTGTAAAGTACCGTTGGGGATATAAACTACTTTGTTATCAGGGGTGCGAAGTTTTGTTTGGGTTAAATTGATTTCTTCAACCGTGCCACCTTGCCCACACGCTTCAATGTAATCGTCAATCTTGAACGGGCGTGTGATGATAAGCATAACGCCACCGGCAATGTTTGACAATGCGCCGTTTACGGCAAGACCGATACATACGCCGAGAGAAGCAACTAAAGCAGTTAAACCACTAGTGTCAATTCCAACAAAACCAACTAAGCAAATAGTAATTACAATTTTAAGCGAGAGCTTGAAAATATAAATTAACGTGCGAGAAATGGTTTTGTCTAAATTCTTTTTTGCGCATTTTTTTGTAAATTTTCTTGAAACGGCGTTTATAGTCTTAAAAGATATAAACATTATAAAGAGAGCGATAACTACTCTTATAACAGCAGGTAAACCATCCGTCTTTGCCCATTGCAAGAAACTGTTCCATAATTCGTTCCAGTCCATTTTTAATCTCCTTAAATATAAAATCTATCTATATTATACTCTTATTTGTTGCTGTTTTCAAGTGGAAAATATTGTTTTCGACAATATCGGTTTAAAATTTTTTGTATTTTCACTACCGATAACGGCATAACGGGGGCTTACTTATCATATATTTTTGTTGATATGACTTAAAGGAGAAATTTTTATGAACGAAAAACTTCAATATGCAACTATGCTTGAAATTCCGGTAAGCACGGCAACGGTTACCTATAAACCCAAAAAGAAAAAACGCAAATTCTTCGGGCGAAAGGTGGATGAAGATAAGGTGAAGCGTGAACTTATAGAAAAAGTCAATCAAGACCAACTTCCAGATTTAGAAACGGTTGAGCAAGAACAAGATCAGCCTGAAATAGTTTCAGAGCAAACTGAAGAACAGCCGTTAGAAATATTAGAAGATCCAAGCACGGCAGTCGTTAAGCCTATGCCCAAAAAGAAAAATAAACCTAATTTTAAGGTTTCTATAATAGGCGTGCAGTTAATTATTATAGGCGTGCTTATGGCTACAATATTTTTAACCAGCGCATTAAACGTCAATAGTGGTATAAACGTGTTCTTGCGTAACGTTTTCGGTACAGAACAAGGCGTTTCGGTGGATAATCGTACCTATCTTGATTTTACACCCGTAATAAACGACGGTAGAAATCATACGATTAAAGACGGCGTGGTCACTTTTTCGGGGGAAGGTAGCGTTTATTCTTCTTGCGACGGGCAAGTCGTGTCTTGTGAAACGGGCGAAGACGGCAAGTTGGTTTTAACGGTTAGCCATAGTGGTAAATTTTGTTCGGTGTTTACGGGGTTAGATTACGTTTATACTAGCGTGGGTGGCGAAGTAAGGGGGAATATTCCCGTAGGCTATTCTTTTGGAAATGGTGCAACTATGTGTTTTACGGGGCTAGACGGTAGCATTATCGCCGGCTATGAAATTATAGATAATACGGTGGTATGGGCAGTATAAATCTTTCCGTTCATCCATTGTTTTTTGCTTTTGGGTTTTACTACGCCTTAACGGGTAGAATATTCGTTTTTATAATATACACGGTTACTGCCGTGCTGCACGAACTTGGGCATTCTTTCGTTGCCTCTAACGCAGGGTATAGACTGAACAAGATTACGCTAATGCCGTTCGGTGCAGTAGTTTCGGGGGATATAGAAGGGCTTTCGCTTGGCGACGAAATAAAAGTTGCACTTGCAGGGCCCTTTATTAATCTTGCCGTAGCATTGATTTTTGTTGCAAGTTGGTGGATAGTTCCCGAAACTTACGCTTTTACCGACGTGGTTGCAGAGGCTAACTTTACTATGGCTCTCGTTAATTTTATTCCCGTGTTTCCGTTGGACGGTGGTAGGGTGATAAGTGCAATTTTGTCGCTTAAATTTGGGGAAAAAGCGTCCAAGATTACTTGTAGGGTTATAGGCGTTGTATTTTCGGCGTTGCTCGTAGGGTTATTTGTCATTACGTTGTTTGCAACGCCTAATTATTCCATATTGTTTTTTGCAGTTTTCGTGGTCGTGGGGTTGTTTGGCAACGGTAAAGAAAATAAATACGTTAGATTTTGTGGTGGGGTAGATCAAGAAAGATTAAAACGGGGCGTTCGTGTGGTAAGGCTTGCCGTTGATCAATCGGTAACGATCAAAAAGATAGTGGGTATGTTAGACGTAAACGCCGTTAACGAACTTGCTGTTTTTAACGGGCAAGAACAAATTGCTCTATTGTCGCAAAACCGAATAAGCGAAATAGTAAACACGGGGGATTTGTATTCGCCTATATATAAATATATAGTAATAAAGTCTTGACAGATATTGTCAAAAGGTTTATACTATTTGCAAAGGAGAAATTTTTATAAAAAAGAAAATTTTAAGTTTGTTAATTTCTGCTATTTTACTTTTAGGCACACTCGGTATGGTTACTGCTTGTAGTAAGCCTGATAACCCCGATAAAGGGGCAAAGGTAAATAAGATACAAGCGTCTTTATTAGACGGGAAGATTGCCAACTTTATGGGTGCAAACGGGGTTTGGCAGTCGGTAGAAAAAGATATCGTTGTAGACTTTACTTTTGCAGAAAAATTCGTGGGCTATCAGTACGATATCGATCATGCATCTATAGATGAGTTTTTGTTGACTAAAATTTCTAACGGGTACGCTTATTATTCTAACGCTGCACATACGGATAGTGGTGGGTTGTTTGAGTCTGCCGTAATGCATGGTGGAATGTCTGCTTGTGAAGATTTTGGCGAATACGTTGGCGTTGTTAAAATTCCCGTGGACGGACCTGTAAAAAGCAACGGTAATGGTTACGATCATCTTGATTTTATAATTAGAGCAATATATGAAAATAAACTTGATACCACAAGTGGTTTGAGTGCTTTTCTCGTTGGTGAAACTCAAATGTTGTGGGGGTTGAAAAAAGGGAATACAGGAGCATTATATTTCACAGACGTTGAAACGGGTGAAACTAAAACCATTTCAAGTTCAACCCGACTTGTAGATTATAGAAAGGATTGTATTAAATTTGACGGGCTAGGTTGGGTTTCTCTAAGTGAAAAGGTAAATTACGAAGACTTTGACGAAACCTATTTTACCGAAGAAATGCAATCTAAAGTAGGTCAATTAGAGGCATACTTTAAATTTATAACCGATAAAACTAAATAAAAATACTATCGGCAAGGACAAGATGTTGTGTTTTTGCCGATATTTTTTTCAAAATGTGGCAAAAGATAAAAAAAGCCGATTTTTACATTTAAAATGTTTAAAAAATAGGTAAAAAAACTTGACATAGATGCGATTATTTGTTAAAATAACTTAGCATCTCGTAAAGGGGTGTAATTTTTTGATGTTCGAAAGGAGCATGTTATGGCAGCAAAAGGCGCAAGAAACAAGATTACTTTAGCTTGTACTGAATGTAAACAAAGAAACTACGACACGTTCAAGAATAAGAAGAACGATGCAGAAAGATTAGAAATGCAAAAATACTGCAAATTCTGCAAAAAACATACCACTCATAAAGAAGCGAAATAATAGTTTCGCTTTCTTACCCGTTGGGTAAAATAATAAGGGGTAAAGGAAAACGTAATGGAAATTAAAAAGACCGATGCTAAAGGCGATTTCGTTGCAACTAACGAAAACGGCGCTAAGCAGAAAGACGTTAAGAAAATTGTAAAAAACAAAAAGCCTGGTTTTTTCAAAAAAATAGGTTTAAAAATTAAGGACGTATTCTCTGAATTAAAGAGAGTATCTTGGCCCACGTTCCCGAAAATTGTTAAGCAAACGGGTATCGTTATAGTGGTTGTCCTTATTTTTCTCGTGGTTATAACTGCTTTTGATTCAGGGCTTTTAGAATTGTTAAAATTAGTATCGCCCAAAGCGTAGGCGCATAGGAGTAAACTGATGGCTGAAGAACAAGCAAGATGGTATGTCATACACACTTACTCGGGCTACGAGGCAATGGTTAAGGACAGCCTTGAAAAATTAATTGAAAACAATAACTTGCAGGAAAATATTTTTGAAATACAAATTCCTACCGAAGAAACTTTAGAAGAAAAGGCTAACGGTAAAAAGAAACTTGTTGAAAGAAAGAAATTCCCTTGTTACGTTTTCTTAAAGATGAAATACGAAAATAATCTTTGGTACATTATTACTAGCACCAGAGGCGTTACGGGTTTCGTTGGCCCTCAAGGCAGACCACTTCCGTTAACTGATGAAGAAGTTGCTAGAATGGGTATCGAAAACGGTAAGATTGACGTTGACTTTAAGGTCGGCGATAGCGTACAAATCGTTTCAGGCGTGCTTGAAGGTTTTATCGGTAAGGTTATTTCTCTTAACGAAGCAACGCAAAAGGTTATGGTTAACGTAGAAATGTTCGGTCGTTCTACCGACGTAGAAGTTAACTACAATCAAGCGAAAATGGTAACGCCTGCTGCAACGGAAGAAACTGTTGTAGAAGAAACTACCGAAGAAAACGCATAACATTATTATAATATACGCAAACAATCGGGCAACCGATTTGTAAATAAGTGGGAGTTACGCTAAAAACCAAACTCGAGCGTGACGGTAATACCACCAAATGGAGGAAACAGATATGGCAAAGAAAGTAACGGCGATCGTAAAATTGCAACTTCCCGCAGGTAAGGCAACACCCGGTCCGCCCGTAGGTTCAACGTTAGGTCCTCACGGTATCAATATCCCGGGCTTTACGAAAGAATTTAACGCTAAAACACAAGATCAGGTAGGTCTTATAATCCCAGTTTTAATGACGATTTATCAAGACCGTTCGTTCACCTTCGTGTTGAAGACCCCACCGGCACCGGTTCTTATTAAGAAAGCGTGCGGTATTGAAAGTGCAAGTGCTGCTCCCAACAAAAACAAAGTAGCAAAAATCACTAAGGCTCAAATCGAAGAAATAGCAAAACTCAAAATGCCCGATCTTAACGCAAATACTTTAGAAAGTGCTATGAGCATGATTGCTGGTACTGCAAGAAGTATGGGTGTTGAAGTCGTTGACTAATAGGAGCGTGGGAGAGTAGAAAATACTCGAACGTACCACAGGAGGTAATTTAAATGAAACACGGAAAAAAATATATTGACAGCGTAAAGAATATTGAAAGTGCAAAACTTTACGAAGTAGACGAAGCAATTAATCTCGTTCTCGACACTGCAAAGGCAAAGTTTGACGAAACTGTTGAACTTCACGTTCGTTTAGGTGTTGACCCCAAACAAGCAGATCAACAAGTTCGTGGCGTTATCGTTCTTCCGAACGGTACCGGTAAGGACGTAAAAGTTTTGGTTCTTGCAAAGGGCGATAAGGCTGACCAAGCTAAAGAAGCTGGTGCAGATTTCGTTGGTGCAGAAGAAATGGTACAAAAAATTCAAACTGAAAACTGGTTTGATTACGACGTAATTATTACCACCCCCGACATGATGGGTTTGGTAGGTCGTATCGGTAAAATCTTAGGTCCTAAGGGCTTGATGCCTAACCCTAAGTCTGGTACCGTTACTATGGACGTTGCTAAGGCTATCAAAGATACCAAAGCAGGTAAAGTAGAATACAGACTTGACAAGACTGCTATTATCCACTGCGCAATCGGTAAAAAGAGTTTCGGTTTAGAAAAACTCAAAGAAAACTACGAAGCGCTTATGGAAGCTATCGTTAAGGCAAAACCTGCTGCTGCAAAAGGTCAATACGTAAAGAGTGTTGCTTTAGCAAGCACAATGGGTCCCGGCGTTAAAATTAACGCTAAAATTTAGTTGACAAAGATCACTATAAGTGATATAATCAACAAGTAAAAACAAAATAGCCCAAGACAGTAGGTGTTAACTGACGGTGATATCCGTAGACCAACCGAGGCGGTAATTTTAACAAGGTAGCAATATTTTTGCGCCCTTGCATACCGTTTCGTATGCAAGGGCGTTTTCATTAAATAAAGGAGGTAAAACAAATGTCGGCAAATTTTGAAGCTAAGAAAGTTGTAGTTGAAGACATTAAAGAAAGAATTCAAAATGCTAAATCAGTAGTTTTGGTTAAATTCAACGGTTTATCTGTTGCAGAAGATACCGAACTTAGAAGAGAATTCAGAAAGAACAACGTAGAATACAAAGTTTTGAAAAACACTTTGATTAAGCGTGCTTTCAACGACTTAGGAATCACGGATTTTGATGATGATTTGAACGGGCCTACTTCAGTAGCGTTCGGCGCAGATGAAACCGGTGCATCTAAAGTTATCGTAGAAGCAGCTAAAAAGTATCAGGACAAAGTATCTGTAAAGAGTGCTTACGTAGAAGGTGGCAAGGTAGACGAAGCAGGTGTTAAAGCCCTCGCATCAATGCCCAGCAAAGAAGAACTCGTTGCAAAGATGCTCGGTTCTTTACAAGCTCCGATTTCCAACTTTGTTGGTGTGCTTTCAGCTATGCCACGCAGTTTGGTTATCGCTCTTAACGCTATCGCAGAAAAGCAAGCGTAATCATTAAAAACAAAAAAATAAAAAATTAAATTTAAAAATTAAAAGGAATTAATGGAGGATAGAAAAATGGCAGACATCCAAAAAATGATTGAAGAAGTAAAAGGTATGACAGTATTAGAACTCAACGAACTCGTTAAGGCTCTTGAAGAAGAATTCGGCGTAAGCGCAGCTGCTCCCGTAGCTGTTGCTGCTGCTCCTGCTGCTGCAGCTGCTCCTGCAGAAGAAGAAAAGACTGAATTCAAAGTAGTTCTTAAAGAAATCGGTGCTGGTGGCGTTCCCCTAATCAAAGTTGTTAAGGATATCACCGGTAAAGGTCTTATCGAATCTAAGGCTCTTGCTGTTGCTGGTGCAGTTATTAAAGAAAGCGCATCTAAAGAAGAAGCTGATCAAATCATTGCTAAATTCAAGGAAGTTGGCGCAACTGCAGTTGCTGAATAATTTTTACGAAAATAAGCAAGAAAAAAGAGTGCAAATCGCACTCTTTTTTTATTTTTTATGATATAATTAAAAAAATTGAAAAAAACTATTAAAAAACACTTGCTTGTTACCTTGGGTAATATCATAATATACGGGTAATGGAGGTGAAAAGCAATGTCAAAACCTTTTTCTACGGGCGAAGTTGCAAGTCTTTTGGACGTTAGCGTTAGAACAGTTCAGTATTACGATAAACGCAAACTCGTTTGCCCAAGTCAGATTTCAGAAGGTGGTAGAAGGCTGTATTCGGAATCAGACGTAAAAAAACTTAAAGTGGTTTGCTTTTTAAGGGATACGGGTTTTTCTATTAACGACGTTAAAGAGTTTTTGAAAGAGCAAAATTCTAAAAAAACCATAGAGTTACTTATAGAAGAACAAATGAAAGAACTTAAAAGCGATATAAAAGACAGGCAAAATAAACTTGCCGTTTTAGAGCACGTTAAATCCGTTGTTAAAGACGATGACTTTTGCGTGGAAAAAATTACCCAAGTTGACAATGCAAGAACTATGGAAACCAAGAAAAAAATGAGAAAAATCAGAACAGTACTAATTACTTTGGGCGTTATCATTGAACTTATAGAATGGGCTTTTATCGGGCTTGGCATATACTTTAATTTGTGGTGGCTAATCGTTTTGGGCGTAACGTTTACTATTGCGTCCGTCGTGTTGTTTAGCGTTTACTATTTCAAAGCGGTTGACTACAAATGCCCCGAATGTGGGGAAGTTTTCAAGCCTAAGTTTAAAAACATGTTCTTTGCTAACCATACTTTTAGAACTAGAAAACTCGTTTGCCCCAACTGTGGCAAAAAAAGTTGGTGCTTAGAAGTTCCAGCAGAAAAAGAGTAAAATAAAAAGGATGCGCTTGCATCCTTTTTTTAATATTCTTTTCTACCCAAAAGAAAATCAATATCTTCGTTAAAATAATCGGCAATTTTACATAGGTTCTCAAGCGAAATTTCTCTTTGACACAATATATATCTAGAAAGAGTTTGTTGTGGTATTCCAACTTTTTTAGAAAATTCGTTTACCGACATGTCGCCTATTAAAGTTTTTAGGTTGTTAGAAAAGTTTTCCATATAATTTTTTTCTCTCATATTAAGAGTTTACACCAAAAGGTGTTAAATATTTGACATTACACCAAATGGTGTGATATTATTATAAAAAAAGGAGAAAATTATGAAAAATTTTACTGTAAAAAGGGTTGTTGAAAATTGTTTAATTATTTTTATTGCATTAATGGCGTTATTATGCCTTGCATTTCCACTATGTTATGTTTCTTATAAACATATAAATATAAGAGCCCCGTTGTCGGAAACAGGTTTTCAGTTATTAGATTTTACTTCTAAAATAATACAAGGTCAGGATTATAATTGGCTAATAATCTTTATGGGCATTTTCAACTGGATAGAATTAATAGTTACGATAATATTAATAACGATAAGCATTGTTTCATTGTTTATGGAAAATAGTAAAAGAAAAAAAATTCAATTAATTATTTTTTTAATAGTATTATGTTTTTCTATATTATACTTAATTGAAAGTTCTATATTTATTAATAATGTAGATGTTGATCATGATGATTATTCTGTGACAACATTGGCTTGGGTTTCTTTGTTAATAATAGGAATTTTAATAGTTGCGTATTGGATAGTTAGGAAATTTTTACCCGACAAAGAAATAGAATTCAAAACAGAATTAGAAGTAGAATTAGAAATGAAAAAGGTAGAATTGCTTGTAAAATTGAACGAGTTGTATAGTGCTGATTTACTCACTAAAGAAGAGTTTGAATTTAAGAAGAAAAAAATATTAGAGTAATAAAAAAGGATGCGCTTGCATCCTTTTTTCTTTTTAAAACCACTTATAAATATTTGACAAAATGCGCATATAACTATATAATAGAATTGCAAGTAAATTAGTAGGGTATTAAAAATGAAACTGTCGGCAAAAACCAGATACGGTCTTCGTGCTTGTCATATACTCGGTAGGGCTTACCCCGATAATACGGTGTCAGCAACGGCTTTAGAAAGTCAAATCGCCGTTTCGGGCAAGTATATAGAGCAGATTATGCGTATGTTATCAAAACGAAATATTGTTTCTGCTAGCCGTGGAACGAACGGTGGGTATTATCTTGCCCGTTCGCCCAAAGAAATCACGGTTGGCGATATCGTGAGAACTTTAGAAGACGATATGGAAATAGTAGAATGCGTAAAAGCCGACGGCAAGTGTAAGTGTTGCCCGTCAAGTAAAGTGTGGAAAAAACTTTACGACGGCATTAACGAATTGCTTGACGGAATTACCTTAGAACAGATGATAAAAGGCGAGATTAAATAAAGGAGCAAAAATGGTAAAGACACCGATATATTTTGATCATGCGGCAACGACGCCCGTCGACCCTGTGGTTTTACAAAAGATGTTGCCATATTATACCGAAGTGTTTGGCAACCCCAACAGTCAGCACGTTTTTGGCAGAGAGTCTGTAAAAGCCGTAGATCAGGCTCGTGACGATATAGCAAAAATTATTAATGCAAAACCTAACGAAGTTTATTTTACTTCTGGTGGAACGGAAGGTGATAACTGGGCTCTTCGTGGCATAGCGTTGGCGCACGCTAATAAGGGCAAACATATAGTTATAAGCCCGATAGAACACGCCGCAATGCTTGCAACTGCAAAAGCGCTTGCTAAAGAAGGGTTTGAAATAGAGTATATGAAGGTGGATGAGTTCGGCGTAGTTGATCTTGAACACTTAAAGACGATCGTGCGTGACGATACTATATTCGTGGGTTGTATGCTTGCTAATAACGAAGTGGGAACGATAGAGCCTATCAAGGAAATAGCAGAGATAGCGCATGCTAAAGGTGCAGTTTGCTTTACCGACGCAGTACAGGCTGCAGGCGTATTAAAAACTGACGTTAAGGAACTTGGCGTTGATATGATGAGTATGAGTTCGCACAAGATTTACGGGCCGAAAGGCGTGGGTGCGCTCTATATAAGAAACGGGCTTAAGGTAGGCAGTATACTTACCGGTGGTCATCAAGAACGTATGAAACGTGGTGGAACGACTAACGTGCCTGCAATCGTAGGTTTTGCAGAAGCGTTCAAGATTGCTGACCGTGATAGAGAAAAGAACTTTGAATACGTGTCTATGCTTCGTGATAGGTTTATAGATAAGGTTATGGAAAAAGTGCCTTATATCAAACTAAACGGACCAAGAACTAATAGATTACCTGCAAACGCAGATTTTTCTTTTGAGTATATTGAAGGGGAATCAATATTATTCAGCCTTGACCTTGCAGGGATAGCCGTATCGTCGGGTTCGGCTTGTTCGTCAGGCTCACTAGAACCATCTCACGTTTTGCTTGCGCTCGGCGTAGAAGAAGCGCTTGCGCATGGCTCAATTAGATTTTCGTTCGGCAAACACAACACCATAGAAGAAATAGATTATGCGGTAGACGTGCTTAAGAACGCAGTTGAAAGACTTCGTCAAATGTCACCGTTATTCAAACCAGAAGGAGATATTAAATATGTATAGTGAAAAAGTTATGGAAGCCTTTCAAAACCCCAAGAACGTTGGTGAAATAGAAAATCCAGACGGAATAGGCACGGTTGGTAATGCGTCTTGTGGTGATATAATGCAAATTTCTTTGCGTATCGTAGACGACGTTATCGTAGACGCTAAATTCAAAACTTTCGGTTGCGCTGCCGCAATCGCAACAAGTTCTACGGCAACCGAAATGGTAAAGGGTATGACCGTAGAAGAAGCGCTTACCGTAACCAACAAAAAGGTTATTGAGTGCTTGGGTGGTTTACCATCTCAAAAAATCCATTGTTCTGTTTTAGCAGAAGAAGCAATTAAAAAGGCTATAGAAGATTACAAGTCAAAAAAAGTTATATAAACTACGCAATACTGCGTTTACTGTCGAATATTTTGACTTCGATAACCAACAAGGTTACAAGTCAAAAAAATTGTCGAATATTTTTATAAAACCTACGCATAATAAAGTGTGGAGGGGTTATGGACGATAAATTTTTATGTGGCGTAATTCTCGGTATGGTTGGTGGTGCTGTGCTTGTTACTAACTCTGTCAAGGCAAGACAAATGGTAAAAGACGGGCAAAACCAAGTAAAAGCCAAAGTAGAAGAATTATCTGCAAAAATGAAACAAGATAACGAATAACAAAAAAACAGCGAACGTTTCGTTCGCTGTTTTTATATTTTATAACAATAGTCCGTTAAAATCTTCATCGAAAAGTTCGCATAATTTAGCAAGAATTTCAAAACTTGGCTCGCAAATCCCCTTTTCCCAAGCACTAATTGTTCTTTGGTCTACACCTAAAGTTTGGGCAAGTTGGTTTTGAGTTAGGTTTTTGCTTTGTCTTAAGTTTTTTAAGTTTTCACTAAATTTAATTTCCATATTCTTAGTTTACCAAGAAAATTAGTAAAATACTTGACTTACCAAAAATCTTGGTATATAATGGATAAAAAAAGGAGATTAAGTAAATGTCGGTAGTGGGAATTATAGGGATTGTTGGTGCAGTTGTGATAGGAATTCTTTTTATAATAGGAGTTTTCTTTATAGACTAGAAAAGACGTTGTTTAAATAAAATAAAAAAGGCAAGTGAAAACTTGCCTTTTTGTATTGTAAAAACTTATTTAATGTGGTAAAATATAATAGTGGAAAGATTTTTGTGCCTTGATATAGGCGATAAGAGAATAGGCGTGGCAGTTTCAGACCCGTTTAACAGTTATGCGTTGCCGATTGAAACCTATCACAGAAAAAACTTAAAAACTGACCTTGCAAAAATCGTTGCGTATATTAAAGATAAAAGTGCAACGGCGTTGGTTTGTGGGTTACCCGTTAATTTTGACGGGACGCCGTCTATACAAACTAACAAGGCTTTATTCTTTATTGATAGAATTAAAGAGCAGGTTGAAGTAGAAGTTTTTACTGTTGATGAGCGTTGTTCTACTTGTGAAGCAGAAGAAGTTTTAATTGAGCAAGGCAAAAGCAGAGAAGAAAGAAAGGCTGTTGTAGACAGTCTTGCTGCGGCAACTATTCTACAAGGATTTTTAAACGATAAAAAAGCAAAAAATAAAGGAGATAAATAACTATGAGCGAAAAAGAAAAGAAATGCAACTGTGGTTGCGACGAACACGGACACGACGATTGCTGTGATTGTGGTTGTGAAGACGAACCTATTGAACTTGTTACCGACGACGGCAAAAAATTAAAGTTCTATTTCGGTGGCACTATTGAATACAAAGGTAAAGCATATTCTGTTTTTAAACCTGCAGAAGAAATTGAAGGATTAGAAGAAGACGACTTGGTTATCTTTGAACTTTCAGGCGACGACGAAGAAACTGCTGAACTTCTTCCCGTAGAAGATGATGCACTTTTAGACGAAGTGTTTGAAGAATTCTGCCGTGTTTT
>JAZOMV010000033.1:0-31520 GCA_045654165.1 Christensenellaceae bacterium | reverse complement strand
TTTCCTATCTTATACATAAAAATTAGTTATACAATATTGACAAATGTCTAAAAATGTTGTATAATATATGGGAGGTATAAGAACAATGATAAACTATGAAGAATTTTTAGCAAAATATTATTCAACTGCAAATACCGCTAAACAAGAGGACATTAAACGCTTTCTTGAGCATTTAACAGAAATTGCCGGTGGGAAAACTGCAAAAGACGTACTTGCAGATAAAAAATTACTTTGCAAAGCATTCTTTTTACACTCTACGGGCAACGTTTCCAGACCACATTATCAAAAAATTAAGGAATATTTACTAAATTTGTTTGATTTTTACGGCATTGATGGAGACATACCCACTCGTGAAGAAGTTATTTCTTCTCAAAGCACCGTTACTTATTTCAGAAGTATTGAAAAACTGCTTTCTTTTATCGATAGCGTTGGACACAGCAAGTCTTACGAATATAATCCTACCAGAGATTTAACAAGAGTCAAAGGTGTTTGTATATTAGGTTGGCTTGGGTTTACCCCGAAAGAAATTTCGGATTTCGTGAAAACTGATTTAAGGACGTGTGGCATTGATAAATTTATTGTCTCACGAAACGGTAACGAATATGAAATATCGGGAGAACCTTTCGCAGCGCTTTACTTCTTATCTGGATTAGAAGAATACAAATCTAACGGCAAAACGATTATCCTTAAAGGTGATGATTCTTACTTAATAAGGTCAACGTCATCGACTTGCAATAAACTTGACGAAGGTCAAATAATCCAAATTATTAAGCGTTTCAATGCGCAAATCCCCCCTCATATGAACACCGCAATACTATTTAGAAATCTGCATAAAAATGCTTTATTTTTAGAGGTATACGCCGATAAGTCAGACAAGTCTTTAATAGACAAGATTACTTCGGTTATGGGTTGTACTCCAAATTATGCCCTTAACTATAAACAACAATATTTAGATTTTGTCAACCTGATGGAATCTGGAAGAATATAAGGCTAAATGCTTTATATTTTTGAGCAATATAAAACATATTTAGACACAAGGAGGTCTTTATGGATATTTCAAAAACGCACGGTATAACAATTAAAGTACCTATTATCCCCAAAAGCAAGGTTAAAATTGTTCTTAAAAGCGGAAAAGAAATTGAAATTAAAACTCTTTTCACACCACAAGATTTTATTCTTGAGTATGCTAAAAGAGATAAAAAGATGCGCTTAATTGTCGGCGATAATTCCTACGCTGAAATCGATAAAGCGTCCGTAGAGTTTTTCCAAGTAGAAGAACTTTAATTATAAAAACACAAAAATTAGAAATATTTCGAGAGGTTGAGATGAAATATTGCAATTTACAGTGCTCTACTCGCCACTTGCGTGGAGGATACATAAATGAAAGATGTTAGAGAATCGGAAAACATTCTTTATACGGTAAAAGAAGTAGCGGCACTTATAAAAACAAACGTAGATTACGTTCACAAACTGCGCAAGGCAGGCTTATTACCGTTTCTAAAGATTGGTCAATACAAGGTTAGGCGTGAAGCTCTATTAGAGTTTTTGCAAACAAACGAAGGCAAAGATTTAACTAACCCCTTTCAAATAAAGGAGTTAAACAACAATGGCGAAGATTAACGTTAGAGACAGGAATAAAAACAATCCTGATAAAAAACCAAATTGGGAATACCGATTTGAGGCTGCAAAAATTGACGGCAAAAGAAAACACATATCTAAGGCTGGTTTTAGAACAAAAAAAGACGCCTTAGATGCAGGAACAAAGGCGTTGGCAGAATACAACAATGGTGGTGTATGTTTTGAGCCAAGCGAGATAAGCGTAAGCGATTATTTAGATTACTGGTTTGAGCAAAACTGTAAGGTAAATCTTAAGTATAACACTCAAATAAACTACGCTGGGTTAATTCAAAATCACTTGAAACCGTATTTTGGTCATTACAAACTAAAAAGCCTTTCCCCTTCCGTTGTTCAAGAGTATTCAAACAAGATAAGTTTGTGTGGCTACTCCCACTCTATGCTTATAAATATTCTTGCTACTCTACAATCTGCTCTCGATTACGCAGTTCACCCTCTTGGTTATATCAAGGATAACCCATCAAGATATGTAAAGTTTCCAACCGGTGGTAAAAAACGAAAAGAACGAATTATTTTAACGCAGGAAGAATTTGATAGGATAATCAAACGTTTTCCTTATGGTAATAGATTTTATATTCCGCTACTCATTGGTTGGCATTGCGGTTTGAGAATATCTGAAACTTTTGGATTAACTTGGGACGATATAGATTTTGAAAAGAAAACCTTATCGGTCAATAAACAAATCCTTAAAAGAAAATATGGAGAATATTCAAGGTATTCCCCCGCTAAAAAACAATTAAAAGAAGATAGATTTAATTGGTACTTCACCGAGCCAAAGTATAACTCTTCAAGAGTAATTAAAATTGGCGATACATTGTTTAACGAATTAGTTAAGGAAAAGGAACGCCAAAAACATAATGAAGAAGTTTATGGTGAATACTATACAATCTACGTAACAAAAGAAGAAACTGACGAAAAAGGAAACCCGATTACAAGGATTATCCCAGTGTCAAAAGCATTAAACGTTCCCTTAACGCGTGTTAAAATGATATGCATTGATGAAAACGGAGATTACACTTCAGTGGATAGCTTCAAATATCCTGCAAGAGTAATTCATCGTGAGTTAAATTTGGCGTTTGACTATCACTCATTAAGGCATACACATGCTACAACGCTAATAGAGAACGGTGTTAGCCCGAAAGCAGTTCAACAGAGGCTTGGTCACAAAAGTATTGTAACGACACTTCAGACCTATGTCCACGCCACAGAAACACTACAAGATGATGCTGTTGAAAAGTTCGAGCAAGTAATTAAAAAAGGATTAACTGAAAACGATGGATAATATTGTATATAGAATTAACACAAAAATTGTTTCAAAGGAAGAATTTGAAACTACCATCAACTCTCATTCAAGAGCAGATTTTATAAAAGAGAAAATCAAAGAACGAGGAGTTTGTCATATTGAAGCACCAAAAAGGAAAAGCTATGCGTATGATTGCTTTTATTGTGCTCATCCCGATGTATTCAAGATGGAAAAAATAATTGAAGATAATGAATACGACCCGTTAGATGGAGATGCGTTTAATATTGCTTATGCTCTCTACAAAGCGGGATTTGGCTTGACTGACAATATCTCTAAAACAACCGCAAATAGTTATCGTATTTCAATGATACTAAGTATTCAAGAAATGCAAAAATATCTTGAGATAGATGACGAGCAAGCCAAGTTGTTATATCATCACAACAATGAAGTTGCTAAACAGTTTGGCGCAGAAGCAAAGGAGCAAAAGAAAAATGCTGGTAAAACTAAGCGACGCAGATAGAGCATTGAAAGAATTATATCTTTCAGTAGTTAAAGAACAATTGTTTGGCAGTAAACAACCATTAAAAGATACCAAAAAAAGCAAGGAGACCAAAAATGGAAAATCAACAAGAGAACAAAAAAATAAAAAGTGTTGAAGAGTATGAAATAGAATATGCCGATGGCGAAATGTATAAGGGCAATAAACGCTTCCCAAATACTATTGGTTTTAAGATTCAATGGGGCGCAAAAAATATAGGTTTTGGCGAACTTACGTTTTATTACGATACGGCAACGAAAGAGTGGTCTTATGATGACGAATTCATGTCGGCAAACTTCTGTAAAGCTGTTTTAATGAAGTGGTTAGATTCAATATACAAAGAGCGAACCATGGCTGGTTGACAATAAAAAATGTCCACGCCGTTTCAAAAGCGTGGACAAAAGGTGGACACGAAACATATTTAGAAATAATAAAAATCAATATTTTGTATTAAATTGATTTAATTTACACTATATATTGTGGCTTACACGGGTTAAACAGACTAAAGTCTCCACGTGTTTGGTTTGTGAAAACATATCAAACGGTCTAACCAAAGAAACTTCGTATCTGTTTGCAGGATTTTCTGCTTTTTTAATTTCACCGTTTACAAGTTCTAAAGTACCAACTAACAACCCGATATCCCTTGCTAGAGTTGAGGGTTTACACGAAACGTATACAACCTTTTCTATTGAATTATTTATTATTGCGTTTATTACGTTTATATCACAACCTTTTCTCGGTGGATCTAAAACTAGGCATATTTTATTACCTAAACGGCGCTCTTTTCTGATTATGTCAGGCATAATGTCTTCACATTTCCCTAGATAATTAATAATTTTATCAGATAATTTATTTGCTATTGCTAATTGATTTGCACATTCAACTGCTTCAGGCACGATTTCAATACCGATTGCCTTTTTAGCATTTTTTGCAAGCAATGCAGTAAGCAACCCTGCCCCACTATAAGCGTCTATAACCGTAGTGTTTTCGTCTGCATCGACAGCCGATCTTACTGCCGAATAAAGTTTTGCGCAAACGGAATTATTAACTTGCATAAAACTTTGAACGCCGATATTATATTTTACCCCAAGCATATCCCCCGTATAACTACCTGGTCCATAAAGCAAAATAAATTTATCACCGTAAACAACGTTAGTGTTTTCTTTGTTAACGTTTAAATACAAAGAGAAATTATATTTTACGTGTTCTTTAAGTAATTCTAAAAGTCTATCTTGCCCCCTAAGTTTTTGACTTAAAGCAACGGCAGTTATTATAAGATTGCCTTTTATTTCCTTTACGGTAATCTCTCTAAGTTCACCTGTGCCCTTAGTTTCGTTATAACCTAAAATGTTAAACTCTTCTATGTATTTCTTAAATGCAGTTATAATACTAGGCGTCCACTCAGCGTTTATAAGACAATCGTCAATAGGAACAACTCTATGTGAACCTTCGGCGTAAAAACCTATGCTAGCGCCATATTCACTTTCTACGACGGGTAATTGTAATTTGTTTCTATATCTAAAATTATTATCGCCTTTTACAGCAGAAGAAACTTTTACGTCTAACCCTGCAATCTTCTTAAAACAGTTTGCAACTGTTTCTTCTTTCATTTTTAACTGGTTAAAATATCTAATATGTTGTAATTGACAACCACCACACTTACCAAAGACTGGACATGCAGCCCTTTCTCTAATTTCAGCAGGTGCATAAACTTCTAAAACTTTACCATATGCAAGTTTAGAATTAACTTTTAGAATTTTATACCTAACTTTTTCACCTATAAGAGTAAACGGAACAAAAACAACAACTCCATCTTGTTTAATTATACCTTCGCCACCTGCCCCAACAGCAGTAACTATCCCTACTCTCTCTTCGTTCTTCTTCATTTTAACGTTTTTCCCAACTTTATTTTATAATTCTAGACAAATATCTATTTGTAAAATCTCTCATTACTATTAAAAATCTATCGTAGACAACAAAAAATATTAAGCCAACAATAGCAACGAATATTTCTATATTATTAGTTATAAATTTTGGCAACCCATCAAACGGAATTTTCATAACGTAAACGTAAAAATAATAAATACCAAACGTTGCCAAAAGACACCAAATTACCCCTATAATTTTCAAAAGCGTTTTGTTGGCGTTTTTGTTTAGTAGTAAAAACTTAATTATCGGGTACAAACCTGCAAATAAAAAATATGCAGGAAAAACAACCGTTAATAAATTAAAACTAAATAAAAAAGCCAAAATACCACCGGCAAGATAAGTTAATATTGCACCTTTAAACGAATTATAATAAAGTGGCAATAAAACAAATACCGACGATACAATTAGCGCAAACAAATCAACAAATTCTATATATGCGCCCAAAGATAATACTAACGCTATAAAACCGGCTGATATGGCAGATAACGCAACAACCTTACTTTTCATTATCTACAACAAAGACTGCAAAGCATATCCATACAACACCAAGTTGCACAAAAAGTTAAACAGTTGTTAGAGTCGCTAGCACCCATTTGTTGATTATTATTAGTTTGGCTATTATCGTATTGAGTATTTGCGTTACCCGAATAAAACTGTCTATCGTTATAAGCCATTTTTTGTTTTAACTTCGTATAAGCATCAGCATATTTTGCATTATGAGGATCCATATTCAACGCAATTTCCAACTGCTTTCTACTTTCGTTCGTCCAATTCTTTTTATAGAAAACAACAGACTGAAGATAATGCCACTCTGCATTTCTATCAATTATATCATCAAGTTTTTGTTGTGCGCTAGCAATATCGCCATTTTTAATAGCCAACTCTACATCTGAAAAATCAATTACGTTTTCAGACGCATTATCGTTAACTTTACGCTTGTTTGCCATTATTTCGTGATATGCAGTTTCTAATTTAGTTAGATTTCTAGCCGCTTGGTTTCCTTCTACGCCTTCTAAAAAGCGATCCTTTGAATACTTTGCTTTAAGTTGTTTATATGCCGTTTCAATTTCTTCAATCGTAGCGTCTTCTGAAACATTTAAAATTTTGTAGTATTCTTGCATTTTTGATTCTCCAAAATATTTTTCGTTTGATTTTTTAGCCCCAACAATAAAACGTTGTCTAATAAATCGTGATTAAATTTGTATTTTAACGAGAAAGATAAGTTAGCAATATCACTCAAAATAGTACCGAAAATACCAACTAATTCTTCCTTTTTCTTTTCAATAAATTCTTCTTTATTTTTTATATTAGGATTTGAATTTATAAACACGTTAAAACTTTTTCTTTTCAAGTCTTTATCAAAATCGTCTAAAGCGTCTATAAGATAAATCCATTTACCTAGATTATACGCTATAGCAAGCGCTTCTTCACACGCTTGATCTTTCATAAGATACTTAACGACGTTTTGCATCATCTTACCAAACGGATCAGCCGACATATCTATGCTATCACCATTTGTTTTTTCGTATGATAATAATTCCGAATAACTTTCTTTAACAATTTTATCAAGGTCGGGTTCAGCCTTTTTTGCTTTTCTATACGCTTTAGCCAAAAACGCACGCATTAACCTACCTTTCTTTTCATCACTTACGTCGTCGTTAAGTTTATATCTTGCCAAAATAATATTAAGCGACGCTATTTTAAAAGTTAACTCGTCAGGAATTGCAACGGGACGTTTAGTAATATGATGTATTATACACTTTTGCTTTTCAATTTTTACGTCTATCCCTAAAAGATTATGAAGAAAAACCGATAAAAAAGTCAAATCATAGTTTAACACTAATCTTCCACGTTGACCACAGGTTTTACCTATACCTTTACATAAGCCACAATACATTGCTTTATAAAGCGTAACGTCTTTTACATATAAATTAGGGAAGTCTGTTTTAACGTACCCAAACATCTAAAATTAACCCCTTTTTCTTAAAACGAGCCCTACTTTCTTATAAACCTTATTAAGCGTTCTATACGCAAGGCGTTCTGCTCGTTCTGCGCCGTTTTTAAGCACTTCGTCAAGATAAGCTTTATCGGAAAGAAGTCTATTCTTTTCTTGTCTAATAGGTTCTACTGCTTGAGCAACAACTTCACCAACTGCTTGTTTGAAATCGCCGTAACCCTTACCTTCAAAGTGTTTTTCAGCATCTTCAAAAGACGTGTTAGTAAATGCGCAATAAATAGATAAAAGATTGCTTATACCCGGTTTCTCAGGTGAACAAACGATTTTATCATCACTATCGGTAACTGCTCTCTTAAACTTACGCAAAATGGTTGCAGGATCGTCATCCATAGAGATAAAAGCGTTTAAGTTAGCATCAGACTTACTCATTTTTCTAGTTGGTTCTGCTAGGCTCATTACTCTTGCCGCAGATTTTCCTATATAACCTTCTGGAACTTTGAAAGTTTCGCCAAATCTATTATTAAAACGGATAGCAAGGTCTCTTGCAAGTTCTAAGTGTTGTTTTTGGTCAGCACCGATAGGAACAAGTTCCGTTTGATATAATAAAATATCGGCAGCCATTAACACGGGGTAATCCATAAGCCCCATATTAATATTATCTTCGTGCTTAAGACTTTTATCTTTGAACTGCGTCATTCTAGAAAGTTCGCCCGGATAACAAATGGTATTTAAAACCCAAGCAAGTTCAGTATGTGCAGAAACGTGTGATTGTGCAAACAAAATTGATTGTTCAGGATTTATACCACACGCAAGATATAAAGCGGCAAGTTCGTAAGTATTCTTACGTAGAATAGCTGGATCTTGCTTAACGGTCAAAGTATGCAAGTCTGCAAGTGCAAATACGCCGTTATAATCGTCTTGAAGTTTCTTAAAATTTCTTAATGCGCCAAGATAATTACCTATTGTAAGAATTCCACTAGGTTGAATTGCGCTAAATAATATCTTCTTATCTTCCATTATACATTACCTAACTTAAAAATTTATTGAAATTAATCTTTTAAAAATTCCATTACGGCTTTGATTGTATCGTTTCGATCGATAACTTTAGAAAATCTTCTTTCTTTTGTTTTTAATTCTAAAATTTGATCTGGGATTTCTGCCGCCGTAACTTCAGAAAGTTTATAAGCCGACTTAAAAGCATCTTCAGGCGCTTTTCCATCAATAGCCTTTAATACGTCGTGAGCAAATTTATATGGACTTGCAGTTGAAAGCACTACCGTAGGATTATTAGTGTTTGAATAATCTTTATAACTATCACAAACGTTCATTGCAACTGCCGTGTGTGGATCAAGAACGTATCCGTACTCATCAAAATAATCTTGAATAGTTTCTGCACACTCATCTTCATCACAATAATCGGCGAAAAATTCTTCGTCTAGTTTTTGTTTTTCTAGTTTGCTTACAGAATACTTGCCTTGCGACTTTAATTCTTGCATTCTTTGTTTAGTTAACTCAAAGTTTCTACATGAAAGTTCAAAGACTAATCTTTCAAGATTGCTTGAAATTAAAATGTCCATAGACGGCGAAGTCGTTTTGAAAAACTCTCTGTTTATATCGTAAGTACCGTCTGCAAAAAATTCAGTCAAAACGTTATTTGAGTTTGATGCACAAATAAGTTTACCAACGGGAAGCCCCATTTTCTTTGCGTAATATCCTGCAAGAATATTACCAAAATTACCTGTAGGAACAACAAAATCTACGGTATCACCCATCTTTATTTCTTCACAATTAACTAAATCGCAATAAGCTGAAAAATAATAAGTAATTTGTGGTGCAAGTCTACCAAAGTTTATTGAGTTTGCACTAGATAAAACCACGCCGTTTTGTTTAAGTTCTAATTCAATATTTTTATCGGAAAAAATCTTTTTAACTGCAGTTTGACAATCGTCAAAATTCCCTTCTACAGCAACAACGTTAACGTTATCGCCTTCTTGCGTGCACATTTGAAGTTTTTGCATATCACTAACGCCCTGACTAGGATAGAAAACGTTAATTTTAATACCTTTTGCGTTCTTAAAACCTTCTAAAGCAGCCTTACCCGTATCACCACTAGTTGCAACGAGAATAAGAATTTCTTCTTTAATTCCAGCAATATCACTACCTTTTCTCAACAAATATGGTAAAAGTGTCAAAGCAACGTCCTTAAAAGCAAGCGTTGGCCCGTGGAATAATTCCATAATAAATAAATTATCATCAATCTTAACGATAGGCGCACCGTCGGCATCTTCAAACTTAGAATAAGCAAGTTTACAAGCAGACAACAATTCTTCTTGATCGTATTCTTCAAGATATTTTTTTAATACTGTTGACGCTCTTTCAGCATAATCCATTTCAAGCATTGATTGTAATTCGCTAATAGATACTTGTGGGAAAAATTCGGGAACGAATAACCCCCCGTCATCAGCAAGACCTTTTGCGATTGCTATTGCCGAACAGTTAACTTGAGAACCACCTCTAGTACTGATAAACTTCATAATTTTCTCCTAAAAAAAATAAAAAGTTGGAAAATAATTTTCCAACTTTTATTTTACACTATTTTGCATTAAAAAAGCAACTTATTCAACGTACTTTAACACAAACTCCGGTAAATCTTCTTTAGAAGCACTACAAGTTAATACGAATTTAACACCGTATTCGTTTTCAAGACTTTCTAGTGCATCAAAAATGTTAGCAAGATCAGCAAGATCTTTACCTGTAATTCTTGCAATACCGTCAATCAAAATAATTTCGTTATCGCCGTTTGCAGCAACAACGCCTTTAATGAATCCACGGAAACCATCTTCACCTTGAACGTCAAAACGAGTTACGTCTAAACATCTAATAGCCAACTTTAATTCTCTTGAATATCTATTGGTATCGGTAATAAAAATAACGTGCCCTTTAGCATCTTCTAGCGACTTATTAGCCAAGTCGATAATTGCTTTTGTTTTGCCTGTTCCTTTCGGTCCGTAAATAATTTTCATAGGGAAATTTCCTCCTGCATTTATTAACTACTTATATTGTATAACAAAATTTAGAAAATTTCAATACCTTTTTAAAAATTTATTTGATTAAACGCAGATTTTTTTATAAAGAGCCTTATCACACACTCTAAGCATGTTAACAAGTTCGTCGTCACCCATAACGCTACATCTACCATCAGCATATTCTTTATCGATTAAATCTTTGATTTTTTGTACTACCGGATGGCTCTTTTCAATCTTTTCAGCGTCAGAAAGTTCAAAGTAATCGTTAATCCAGTATGCAATACCTGCTAAACCACTAGTAGCATTGATCGAAACGTGCATAGGTCTATTAAGAAGTTTCTTCGTGTCAAAGATGTTGTAAATTTCTTCATCTTTAAGCATACCGTCTGCGTGAATACCTGCTCTAGTAGAGTTAAAACTTCTACCAACGAACGGTGTTCTTGGTGGAACCATATACCCGATTTCATTTTCAAAGTATTCTGCGATTTCCGTTATCGCAGTATAATCCATACCGTCAGCTGAACCTTTTAACGATTCGTATTCTATAGCCATTGCTTCTAACGGGCAGTTACCCGTTCTTTCGCCGATACCAAGAAGTGAACAGTTAACGGCAGCACAACCATATAACCATGCAGTTGAAGCGTTACTTACTACCTTATAGAAATCGTTATGACCATGCCATTCAAGCATCTCACTAGGAACTTCTGCATAGTGTCTTAAGCCGTAAATGATTCCGGGTACTGATCTAGGTAGCGCAACGCCTGGGAAGTTAACACCAAAGCCCATTGTGTCACACGCTCTAATTTTAATAGGTATACCACTTTCTTTAGAAAGTTCCATAAGTTGAGTTGCAAACGGAACGACAAAGCCGTAAAAATCAGCACGTGTGATATCTTCAAAGTGACATCTAGGTCTAACTCCTGCTTCAAGAGCATCTTTAACTGCACCAAGATATTTATCAAGCGCTTGTGAACGAGTAAGGTTCATTTTTTTGAAAATATGATAATCCGAACAACTTACTAAAATACCCGTTTCTTTTATTCCCATTTCTTTTACGAGTTGGAAGTCTTTTTTATTTGCACGAATCCAACTTGTAACTTCTGGGAATTCTAAACCTAATTCCATACAAGCCTGTGCTGCTTTTCTATCTTTTTCAGAATATAAGAAGAATTCAGATTGACGAATAATCCCGTTAGGTCCACCAAGTCTTGACATTAATTTAAAAACGTCAACGATTTGCTTAACAGTAAACGGCGAAGTCGACTGTTGCCCATCACGGAACGTAGTATCTGTAATCCAAATATCCTTTGGCATATCCATAGGAACGTGACGATTATTAAAAATAATCTTGGGCACGCTTTCATATTCAAAAATTTGACGATACAACTGAGGATTTTCTACGTCTTGTAATGAATAATTATAAATTTTTTCCTGCAAGAGATTCGTCTTTTTATTAATTTCTACCATGTTTTAATCTCCCTTTTATTTTAATTCTTTAATGAAAGATATAAGTCTGTTCAAACCTTCCTTAATATCTTCTAATGAAATCGCATACGAAAGTCTTATACAGTCGTCGTCACCAAAAGCAACGCCCGGAATTAGGGCTACGCCTTTTTGAAGTGCCGCATCTGCAAACGCAAGCGATCCCTCTATTTTTTGACCATTGAAAGTCTTTCCGTAGAGTGCAGAAACGTTAACGAATACGTAGAAAGCACCCTTAGGTTCAATACAAACGATTCCTTCTACTTCGGAAAGGACTTTGTACATATATTTACGACGTTCGTCAAAAATCTTTTGCATTTCGCAAACAAATTCTTCACCTCTAGGATCAGCAAGCGCCGTAGTTGATGCGTATTGTGAAATTGAACACGCATTACTTGTCGTATGGCTTTGCATGCTTGAAACTGCTTTTGCAATTTCTACGGGGGCTGCGATATATCCTATACGCCAACCCGTCATTGCATAGGTTTTTGACATACCGTTTACAATAACAGTATGTTCTTTCATGTAATCACTATAACTAGCAATTGAATAATGTTCTTGTCCGTCGTAAATTAATTTTTCGTAAATTTCGTCTGAAATAACAAAAATTCCACGTTTTTCACATATTTTAGCTATGTCTTCTATTTCTTTTTGAGTATATACAGCACCCGTTGGATTGTTGGGTGTATTAAGAATAAGACATTTTGTCTTATCATTTACAACTTTTTCAAACTCACTTGCAGTCATCTTATATCCGTTTTCTTTACTAGTTTTTACAAAAACGCATTTGCCACCTGCAAGGTTAACAAGTTCTGGATAAGTAAGCCAATATGGTGATGGAATAACTACTTCGTCGCCATCTTCTACGATAGCGCATATAGCGTGATAAAGCGAACTTTTTGCACCAGAAGATACTACTATCTGGTTTTGTGCATAACTTAATCCGTTATCTTTTAACAATTTATCGCAAATTGCTTGTTTAAGTTCTACCGTGCCTGCTGCCGGTGTATACTTCGTAAAGCCGATATCAAGGGCTTTTTTTGCCGATTCAATAATAAAATCGGGGGTGTTGAAATCAGGCTCGCCTGCACCGAAACCGATAACAGAAATACCTTCTGCTTTCATCTTCTTTGCTTTTGCCGTAATTTCAAGTGTTAATGATGGTGCTATTGCTTTTACTTTTTTAGAAATACTCATTGGTCGTCTCTCCGGTATTCTTTTTTTATTCTTCATCATTTCCCATGCTTAACTTGGTTTCTCTATCTGCTATTGCAAGAGCCTCAACCATTTGTTCTATATCGCCAAGCATAAAATTATCTAACGAGTGCAAAGTTAAACCTATTCTATGATCGGTAACTCTGCCTTGAGGGAAATTGTAGGTTCTTATACGTTCAGAACGGTCGCCCGTTCCAACTTGACTACGTCTATTATCAGCGTATTCTTTATCGTACTGAGATTGATAAAAGTCATAAAGACGGCTCTTTAAAACTCTCATCGCCTTTTCCCTATTTTTTGTTTGTGAACGTTCGTCTTGACACAAAACTACAATACCCGTAGGTAAGTGCGTAAGTCTAATACAAGACTCGGTTTTATTTACGTGCTGACCACCTGCGCCACTAGAACGAAGTGTATCAACTTTTAAGTCTTTTTCATCAATATTTACTTCAACGTCTTCAACTTCGGGCAAAACTGCAACGGTTGCCGTTGAAGTGTGAACTCTGCCTTGAGATTCCGTTTCCGGAACACGTTGAACTCTATGCACGCCACTTTCAAATTTAAGTTTACTATAAACGCCTTTACCCGTAATAGAAAAAACGGCTTCTTTAAGCCCACCAAGTTCTGTTACGCTTATATCGATATCTTCTGTTTTCCAACGGTTCTTTTCGGCATATTTAATATAAAGTTTATAAAGCTCGTAAGCGAAAAGGTTTGCCTCGTCGCCACCTGCGCCACCACGAATTTCCATAATAACGTTTTTATCGTCGTTAGGATCTTTAGGTAAAAGCAAAATTCTTAGTTCTTCGGATATTGCATTGAGTTTATCTTTACAAACCTCAAATTCTTCTTTCATAAGCGCTTTCATATCAGGATCAGTTTCAAGTGGAAGCATTTCCTTAATACCGTTCATTTCACTTTGAACTTTCTTATATTCGGTATATTTTTCTACCGTTTCTGTTATTTCCGAAAGTTCTTTGGTGTAAGAACGCCACTCGTCTATTCTCTGTATAACTTCGCTATCGCTTACAAGTTCGTTTAATTTATCGAATCTTTCAAGCATTTTATCGAGTTTTTTAAACATTAAAGTACCACCTTAACTATTCTATCTATATTTTCGTAATCTTTTATAATTTCAACAGTGCAAAAACCGTTAAACATCTCAGCAACATCTTTGGCTTGCCCTTCACCACATTCAAGTAGAACGACACCACCATCTTTTAAGTATTGCTTGCAATTATTTGCAATAATTCTATAAAAATCAAGTCCGTCTACCCCACCGTCTAAAGCAGTTAACGGCTCAAAATCTTTAACTTCTTTCTGTAAAGTTTCTACGTCTTGGCTTTTAATATATGGTGGATTACTAATAATAACGTCAAATTTACGATTATTGTCTTGAAAAGCAGTAAACATATCACTTTCAACAAATTCAATATCAGCGTTATTATTTTGCGCATTTTCTTTTGCAAGAGCAAGTGCATCTACACTAATATCAACAGCAGTTACATTTGCGTTTGTTTCTTTCTTTACGGCTACGGCAATAGCGCCACTACCCGTACATAAATCCAACACTTCAGTATCCGTGTTAATTACTTTTATCGCTTGTTCAACTAAAAGTTCAGTTTCTGGTCGTGGAATTAGCACTCTCTCGTCAACTTTTATAGTATATCCGTAAAATTCCGTATCACCTATGCAATACCAAAGAGGTCTACCTGAAACACGTTCGTTTACTATTTGATTAATTTTTTCCACAAGCATTGCTTTTACAAGCACGTCTTCGTAAACTTGACTTCTTTTAACACCTAAAACAATAGATACTATCCACTCTGCTTCAGCGTTTTCATCAATACCTGCTTGTTTAAGCGTAGTTTTAACACGCTCGGTTAAAACCTTTAATTTTTCAGGTACTACGAATTGTTTTTCTTTCAAATTAGGGTCGGCATCCATACCCATAACAGTATTAAATGCGGCTATCGCTACTTCAAGCATAGCGTCGTCAGGTTCTCTCGTCGTAACTCTTTGCAAAAGAAATCCTGGTATCTTAAATGGAAAAACCAACGGACTTTTAGTTTTTGATAGTGCTTTAAGCAATTCGTAAGAAAGCCCTGCAACTATGGGTAAAAGTGCAATCTTAAGTAAAATTCTAAAAATATTTTCTACTCTGCCACCCAAAAGCGATTCTACGCAAGCAAACAATAATATGCTTATTAGCATTACGAAAACCATAAAAGTAGTTCCACAACGATCGTGCACTCTTGAACATTTTCTTGCATTTTCCACAGTGAGATCCATTCCACTTTCATAACAGGAAATTGTTTTATGTTCAGCACCGTGATACATAAAAGTTCTTTTTATATCTTTAAGCAAAGAAGATAGCAAAATATACAAGACGAAAATTAAAAGTTTTAGCCCACCTTCTATAAAATTCTTTGCCCAAATATCAAACTTGATTTTACATAATTTTTCAAGTTGTATACGGGAAAACTGTGGCAACCACATAAAAAGAAGAACGGCAAGAGCAAGACCTAAAATTATAGCAAAGCCCGAAACCACCTTCATAACGTCAACTTTTAATTTTTCAGCAAGCCACTTTTCGGTTTTTGAAGGCTCACCCTCACCAAAAACGTCTGCCGAACGCATTAAAGTTTTCGTTCCCGAAGAAAAAGAATCTACAAAAGCCAAAATACCACGAATAAGGGGCAAGCGTGAAAACTTACTCCTTTTAGACTTTGGTTTTAATCTTTTAGATTCTATGCGAACGATACCGTCTTCATCTCTAACGGCGATTGCCATTGACGATTCGCCACGCATCATAACCCCTTCTATAACGGCTTGACCACCGACAGAAGTACATTTAGTTTTTTGTTTTTTTTCTTTCATAAAAAAGTTAAAAAAAATGGCTTTAAGCGTATGACAATACACTTAAAGCCGTGCAATATAGCTTTTTATTTTGCTTTGCCATATCTCTTGTTGAACTTGTCAACACGTCCACCAGTATCAACGAGTTTTTGCTTACCGGTAAAATAAGGATGACACTTGCTACAGATATCAACCTTTATAACGTCACCTTTCTTTGTAGAACCAGTAGTGAAAGTTTCACCGCAAGCGCAAACAACCGATACTTCATGATAATCGGGATGTATTCCTTGTTTCATAACGCACCTCTTTTTGTAATTTACCCGATAATTATATTATATTTTTTAATTATAGTCAACTATTAAACACCCTTTTTATAAAAATTCCAAAAACTTTTTATTAGCAATACCATAGTGTTTTTACTTGCTTTTTTTTGGCTTTTATAATATAATGATAAAAATTTTTCAAAATTTTGGGAGATACAATGAAAGGTTGGAAAATCGTTAAGCCTTTAACCCTTGAAGAAAAAGAATTGTCGGATACCAACGTCAATCAAGCGTTATCGAAAGTAAAAATTACAAAATCATTATTAACTTTGTCAGACGTTTTACATTATAATGGTGAAATTGAAACCGAAGATATCGTTTTGGGTAGTTCAGGTATCGGTATCGTTAGTGATACTGAGGCAAATTTATTTGGTTTAGAAAAAGGCAAACACGTTTATATTGATCCATATTCAGAATGTTTAGAGTGCCATAATTGTAAAAGTGGTAATTTTTCTAAATGCTCTAACTTAAAAGTTGCCGGTGAAGATTTCGACGGGTTTTTATCTGATTTTAAATCCGTAGATGCAGGCAAACTTTATATTTTACCGGATAGCGTAACTGATTTTGAAGCACTTTTTATCTTCCACCTAGCAACTGCTATTGCCGTGGTTGATAAACTTGGTATTCAAGAAGGCGATTACGTTGCAATTATCGGCGCAAACAATTTCGGTAATATTTTAGCCCAACTATTGATTTATTATCAAGCAGTACCTATCGTTATGACTAATAACGACGAAGATTACAAAATCGCTAAAGATTCAGGTATTTATTACGTGTTAGGTCAAGACGATAACTGGACAAAAGAAGTTGCATTAATTACTAGTGGAAGGATGACAAAAAGCGTTGTTTACATTGCAGACTGCAACATCTCGGCTACTAAAGCGTTTGCTCTTGCTTCACACAACGCAGGCGTTGCGTTTACGGGTGTATCTTATAAAAACACCCCTATCCCATTTGCTCAAGCCGTTAAAAAACAACTTGATATACGTTGTATAAATTCAGGATACGGCAACGTTGCAACAAGCATTAACCTACTTGCAAATAAAGCAATAAATTTATCTCATTTAAAACTCAGTAATACCACTTACGAAAAAGTGCCCGAAACACTTAAAAACATGAACGAAACACTTGAAAAATCGGGCAAAATTTACGAAACGGTTATTGATTTAGTTTAATATTTAAAAAACTAAAAGGGTCGAAATCGACCCTTTTTTATTTTTCTTTTAGTTTACGGCGAAAAATTATTTTAAGTATTTTTCTTATAATCATAGGTGGTTTAACACAACAAATTTTCATAGCATTACCTCACAATACAATACTATATTGTATGCGTGCACACGTGTTTGTTGTCAAAAACAATTAAATTTCTCTTAATTCCCTAATAATTTTAGCCCTATCTTTTTCATTAAACACGGTGCTACCTGCCACTATAACGTTTGCACCTGCATCTTTAACAAGTTTTACGTTTTCTTTGGTAATTCCACCGTCAATTTCTATATCTATATCCTTACCCGTCTTTTCAACCATTTTAGCGATTTCTTCTATCTTTGGCAATACTTCTGGAATAAACTTTTGTCCACCAAAGCCAGGGAAAACACTCATTAAAAGTATCATATCACATTCTTCAATAACGTCGGCTATTGCGCTTGTTGGCGTATCGGGATTGATAACTGCACCACATTTTACGTTTAATGCTTTTATTTCACGTAAAGTTTGTTTAAGTCTTTCTTTGCATGCTTCGTAATGAACTGTAATTATATCAGCACCGGCATCAGCAAAACGGTCAATATAATTCCAAGGATTTACGATCATTAGATGCGCATCAAAAATCGCTTTGCTATAAGGTCTAGATTCTTTTATAAACTTAGGACCAAAACTAATATTTTTTACAAACGAGCCGTCCATAACGTCAAGGTGAATAACGTCTGCCCCATCACGAGTTATATCTGCAATTTCTTGACCTACTTTAGAAAAATCTGCAGACAAAATTGAGGGTGCGATTTTAATTTTTTTCATAATTTTTTCTCCTTTTTACTAAATCTCTATAAATTTCTATATATCTTTCATAGCGTTTTTTAGAAAAAACGCCTTTTTCAACCAACTCTTTAACCTTACATTCAGGTTCGTCAACATGCCTACATCCACGATATTTACAGTTTGATGAAACTTCAAAATACTCTGGATAATATTCGCTAAATTCATCTGCGCTAACTTCTGCGTCAATAACGGCAAAACCAGGCGAATCAACCACTCTAACTTCGTCGTATTCAAAAATTTCCGAACGGGTCGTGGTATGTCTGCCCCTTCCGATATTACTTAGTTCACCCGTCTTTAAGGAAAGATCGAACATGGCGTTAACCAACGAAGTTTTACCAACTGCACTTTGCCCAACAAGCACGGAAAGTTTATTTTTAAGTTTTTCTTTCAATTCAGAAACGCCGTCTTGAGTTTTTGCACTAATTTTTAGCATTTCTATATCCAAATGAGCGTATTCTTTACGAACTAAATCTATTAACGGATCGTCTAAATCTGATTTATTTATTGCAAAAATAATTTCCGTATTCTCTTTTATTGCATTAACGATAACTTTATCAACCAAATAAAAATCAGGTTTAGGTTCTGGGGATATCAAAACTACAATCGTATCAACGTTAGAAACACTAGGACGAATAAACCTATTTTTCCTATCTTTTACAGAAAGAATAACACCGTTTTCTATTTCTACAAAATCGCCAACGGTTATTCCTTCCCCCTTTTTTTTCACGACGCCACGTGATTTACAGGTTATTATTTCGTTATTACATTTTACGGCGTAAGTATCCGTTAAAACTTTATAAACTTGTCCTACCAAACGTTTTCCCCTTAATTTTCTTCTAAATATCTTTGACGCAACTGCCCACAAGCCCCGTCTATATCTTCGCCCATTCTTCTTCTAAGCGTTGCAGAAAGCCCACCTTTTTCAAGCAAACCTAAAAACCTATACGCATCTTTATCCGTGGTGGAATTTAACGCCTTTTCTTTTACTTCGTTTAACCTAATAAGATTTATATGACAGGGTTTACCTTTCAACAACTCAATAAGCATATCGGCATGACGCTTTCCGTCGTTATTATCCTTAATGAGCGTATATTCAAAATAATATCTTCTACCCGTCTTTTCAAAATAATAAGAACAAGCATCTAAAATTTCTTTTATTTTATACGATTTTGCAACGGGCATAATAGCCTGTCTTTCTTCGTCAAATGGTGAGTGTAAAGACACGGTTAAATTAACGGGACAATTTTCATGCGCAAGTTCTCTCATTTTTGGAACTAACCCACAAGTAGAAAGACTTATGTTTCTATTGCTAATATTTAATCCGTTCTTATCTGAAACAAGTTTTAAGAACTTTACGGTATTATCGTAATTATCAAGTGGTTCACCACTACCCATCAATACTATATTAGTAATCGCTCTTTTATCGCCTATTAAGCCACCAACGTATTTATTAGCAGTAATAACTTGACCTAGAATTTCGCCGGCAGAAAGGTTTCTAACCAAGCCATGCAAACCTGACGCACAAAAAGCGCAACCCATTCTACAACCAACTTGAGTAGACACGCATAAAGTATAGCCGTATTTATATTTCATAAGCTCGCTTTCTATAACGTTGCCGTCAAAAAGTTTGAACAAAAACTTTTCAGTACCGTCTTTAGATTTTAATGATTTAAGTATTTCAACAGGTTGAGAAATAAATAAGCCGTCTAGTTTTTCCCTAAAAGATATAGACAAATCCGTCATTTCTAAAAAGGTTTTTCCTAGGTGAATAGACTTAAATATTTGACCTGCTCTAAAAGATTTTTCGCCCAAATCGACTATTAAATTTTTCAATTCTTCAAAGCCGTAATCGGCGATTATTTTTTTCATTTTACTCTCTTTAACTTTGCAACGTAAAAACCTAAGCCACCAGATATATCCGGCAAAAATAAATTTGTTCCACAAATATTCTCATGGTCTAATTTGCTTTCTATTTCAACGATTTCAAAATCGTTCGTATCTGATATAAATTTGTTAACTATATCAATATTTTCTTTATCTAATATCGAACAAGTTGAATAATACAAATACCCACCGATTTTAACGTATTTTGAAACGGTTTTTAATATTTCAATTTGTTCTTTATTTAATTCTAAAACGTTTTCTGCCGTTCTATTTAGTTTTATGTCTGGATTATCGTTTAAAACCCCTAAACCACTACACGGTGCATCACAAATAACAGCATCAAACTTTTTTGAAAATTGTTCGTCGTAAACTTTAGAATTTCTTTCTTGGGGAAAGATATTCTCTCTACCCATACGAGTTTTATATTCTTCTATAAGACTTACCCTATGTGGGTGGATATCCCAAGAAGTAACGTTTTTGCACTTATAAGATAACCTAATACTTTTCCCACCGGGCGCAGCGCAACAATCTAATAAATTATCGCAAGGTTCAACCACTTCGCAAATGGCAACTGAGCCCAACGCTTGATAAGTGTAAAGTCCCTTATCATAATCAGCGTTTCTAACGAAATTTTTAGCCAAATAAATGTTATCAAAAGGGGTTTTATCAAACTCAACGCCAAGATTTTTCAAATATTCGCCACCGTCAACGTTATAAAAACAAAGACAGGTGTTTTTATTTTCTTTTGATATAATGCTTTCAACTTTATCAACTTGATATTTTTTTAGCAATTCTCTAACGGCGAAAAGTGGATATGAATATTTTATAGAAAGTTTTTCATCAATGGCATTTGGTAAAGGAATATCGGTAGAAATAAATTTTCTAAGATAAGCGTTTACAAAACCACTTGCCCCACCTTTCCCCATTTTTTTTATGAGTTCAACTGCATTTTTCGTTACAGCATAAGGCTTTTTTTCTAAATATTTAATTGCATACATTGCTATTTTAAGAACAACTCTAATGGCAAGTTTAGGCGTTTTGGGTGCTAAAAAATCCATATAGTAAGAAAGTTCAACGTCCTTATCTAACACTCCGTAGCAAGTTTTCGTTGTTAAAGCACGATTTTTTTCCTCAATAAAAGTACCATTGATTGCTTGCTTTATAAACGCTTTTTCACTATAGACTTTATGTAATATTGTATAGCAATCGTAAAAATAATTTATCATTTTCCTAAATATTCACCAACAACAAGTTTATTACCACGCAAAAAATCTTTTATATCCATTGCGTTGCCACCGGCTTTTTGAACTCTTAAAAGACTTACTGAGCCTTTTCCACAACCTATTATAAGTTCATTGTTTACACAAAGAATTTCGCCGGCATTACCTTGTAAATCAACTAATTTCGCTTTGTGAATTTTAAAAGGTTCGCCGTTAAAAATGGTAAAAGCAACGGGCGCAGGATTAAACGCTCTTATTTTATTAACAATTTTTTCGTTATCATCCGACCAAATTATACGAGCATCTTCTTTCTTTATAATCTTGGTTAAAGTTGCTAAATTATCGTCCTGCTTAAAAAATCTAACCGATTGATTTTCTATTGTTGGCAAAACTTCACAAATAGCAGTTGCACCAAGTTTAGAAAGTTCTTCAAAAAGTTCACCACAAGTAAAATCACTTGGGATTTCCTGCTCTTTTTGTAAGACCATATCACCAGTATCAATGCCTATATCCGTTTTCATAATGGTTACGCCCGTTTTGGTTTCGCCGTTTAAAATAGCGTAATGTATAGGCGACGCACCACGATACTTTGGCAATAATGATGCGTGAATATTATACACGCCGTACTTTGGAATATCTAAAATTTCTTGTGATAAAATTTGACCAAACGCACAAGTAATCATTAAGTCAGGGTTAAGCGTCTTTAAATCTTCTACACCTTCTAACCTAATTTTATCGTATTGCAAAACCTTTATTCCTTTGGTTTCTGCATATACTTTCACGGGGGGTGGGGTAAGAATTTTCTTTCTGCCAAAAGGCTTATCACGATTCGTAACTACTGCAATAACTTCATGATTAGTATTTTCAACGATACTTTTAAGAGGGTTAACTGCAAAATCCGGCGTTCCAAGATATACTATTCTCAATTTTAGTCCTCCCTAATATCCGTAGCCTTATCAACGTATAAAATCCCGTCCAAATGATCGTATTCATGGCAAAACGCTCTTGCTAAAAAACCTTCGGCTTTTACGGTAAACTCTTTACCATATCTATCAAACGCCTTTACGACAACCACGTTAGGACGAACGACCGTGCCTGCTTTCCCACGAACGGAAAGACAACCTTCTTCCCCTATTTGAGCACCTTTTTGAGATATCATTACTGGGTTGATACATTCAAAATACTTTCCATTATGAGAAACGATAAAAATACGCCTTAAAACGCCAACTTGGGGCGCTGCTAAACCTGCCCCGTTAACCTTGAATAAAGTTTGTTTCATATCGTCTAAAAGTTGATGAGTTTTCGGCCCAAAATCGGTAACTTCAAAACTTTTTTTTCTTAAGGTTTCATCTCCGATTTGTATTATATTTCTTATTGCCATAATTTCTCCGTTATTTAAGTTAAATTATTTGAATTTATTTCTAACGAAACAAGTAATTGCTTGCTTCTATATTTATCCACAGTATAAAAAATCTTATCAAGAACGTCTTTACGCCCTGCACTAACACGCATAAGAACTTGAAACCTGAATTTGTTTTGTAAACGTTTAAGCGGGGCTTTCATACACCCGAAAAACCTAAACAAATCTCTATTTTCGTCATAATAAATTTTTAGTTCTTCATATATTGCTTTGGTTGCAGAAAGAGCGTGTTCTTCATCTTCACTACTAACTAAAACTCTAACCACGTCGGTAAATGGTGGAAAACCCGTAGCTTTTCTAACTGAAAGTTCATGTTCGTATAAGTCTTTATACGCATATCTTACAGTTTGGCGAAGAACGGGATGTTCTGGTGAATAAGTTTGCAAAACCACTTTGCCAACTTGGTCGGCTCGTCCACTACGCCCTGCCACTTGGGTTAACAACTGAAAAGTTCTTTCCCCACTTCTATAATCGGAAAAATGCAAACTCATATCAGCGTCTAAAATACCTACCAGAGTTACAGAAGGAAAATCGTGCCCTTTAGCAATCATTTGCGTACCAACTAACACGTCTGCCTTTTTTTCGGCAAATTCTGTTAAGATCTTAAAATGCCCTTCTTTGTTTTGAGTTGTGTCTCTATCCATACGCAAGATACGTGCGCTTGGGAAAAGTTTTTTTAATTCAGCAACTACTCTTTCCGTTCCTACGCCACCATATCTAATAAACGGGCTACCACATTCCGTACAAGCACTAATCATTTTATATTTAGCGCCACAATAATGACAAAGCAACGCCTCTTCTTCTTTATGATAGGTTAACGAAACGTCGCAAGAATCACATTTTTGAACGTGCCCACATTCGGTACAAATAACCGTTTTTGAATATCCCCTTTGGTTTAGAAAAAGAATTGCCTGATTGCCGTTTTTCAAACAATTTTCAAGTTCTTCTCTTAACGAAGCCGAAAAAGGCGAATTGTTACCACGACGAATTTCCTCTCGCATATCGGCAATTTCCACTTCTGGCAACGGTCTTTTGTTTATTCTATCGGGAAGTGTTACTAAATTATATAAACCGTCGTTTGCTTTCTTAAAAGTTTCAATAGATGGTGTTGCACTACCTAAAACAAGTTTTGCACCGTTAAGTTGTGCTCTATATTCGGCAACATTAATAGTTGAATATCTAGGCGACGATTCGCTAGTATAACTGCCGTCGTGTTCTTCGTCAATAATTATCAGACCTATATTTTCAAGTGGGGCGAAAATAGCACTTCTTGCGCCTATTGCAATTCTAGCCTCACCATTTCTTAATCGCCACCACTCGTCAAAACGTTCGCCAGCAGATAAGCCACTATGCAAAATTGCGGCGTCATCACCAAATCTTGCACGAAGTTGCTTTAACATTTGAGGGGTTAAAGCAATTTCGGGAACTAACATTATAGCCGTTTTATTTTGACTTATGGTTTTATTTATAAGCGAAAGATAAACTTCAGTTTTACCACTACCCGTAACGCCGTGAATTAACGAAACGGTTTTGTCGGTATTTTCTATACTATTAACTGCTAATTTTTGTTTTTCCGTCAATTCAACCAACTTGCCTTGCGTAGTTAAATTCTTATACGGTGAGCGAAAAATCTTTTCAGACGATACTAAAACTATTTCTTTTTCAATGAGAGCCTTAACTGCTGACGCACCGAAATCGTTATTAGCATCCGTAACGGAAGTTTTCCCATTTTCAGCAAGAAACAAAATTAAATCACGCTGTTTTGTTGCAGTCTTTTTTAAGGTTGAAAGCAAGTCGTCAACTTTTTCGGGTTGAACTAATTCGATATATCTACTAAATTGCTCTTTAACTTTACCTTTACGCATTTCTACGGGTAAAAACAATCTCAAAGCAGATGCACGTGTAACGTAACAAGTATCGCAAACGTACTGCATAAGATTTAGCGTTTCTTCCGTCAATGCCGGCGTTTCTTCTAAAAGATAGGATATAGGTTTAATTTTTTCAGGTGGGTAAAAACTTTTTTCTTTGACGTTAATAACAATTCCTTCGATTTCCTTTCTTCCAAAAGGCACGATAACACGACTGCCGGCAACTATACCACAGTCGGTAAAAGAATATTCAAAAACTTTATCAACTTCACTATTAGTAATGTCGACAATAACGTCTGCAAACATAAAATTTTTCCACCTTGTAAAAACAAAATATGTTCACCAAGCAAGATGAACACATTTTATTCTTTTAGTCGTTAGTTGCAACAAGTTTGCCGTCATAAATTTCTTGAGCGGCAACAGATAAAGGTTTTTCCTTGCCAGGAAGTTCACTATAACCTTGGTTTTGTGCTTGTTCCATAAGTTGTCTTGCACGCTTACTTGTAACAACGCACAATTCATACTTTGAGCCAATCTTTTCAGCTAATTCGTCAATCGGTGGTTTATGTATCATATCTATTCTCCTTTAGGATTTTCCTATTTTAATTTTTCTTTTTTTATTATTTCTTCAATATCCTGAACGGCTTTTTCTAATTGATCGTTAACTACAACGTAATTGTAAAGATCTTTTTTACCTAGTTCGTAACCTATTCTTTCCATTCTAAGATTTATTTTTTCTAAACTTTCAGTTTCACGCTTTATCAATCTATTTCTTATTTCTTCTATAGAAGGTGGCGCAATCATAATAAGCACGGTTTCGGGGAAACTTTTTTTAACCTCTAGCCCACCGTTTACGTCAATTTCTAGTATTACGTCATTATTTTTTAGACTTTCCATAACGAAATCTTTAGGCGTGCCGTAAAAATTCTCAAAATGCTCTGAATATTCTAAAAAACCGTTATTTTCTATCTTAGTTTTGAAATTTTGTTTTTCTATAAAGAAATACTCTCTACCGTTAACTTCGCCATCTCTAGGTTTTCTCGTAGTACAAGAAATACTAAGCGACATATTTTCGTTTCTTTGCGTTAATATTTTTGCTATCGTACCTTTACCTACGCCAGATGGACCGGAAAGAACTACCAAAACGTTTCTCATATTATTCTAAATTTTGTACCTGTTCTCTAACTTTTTCTATTTCGTTTTTCAAGTTCAAAGCATAACCCGTTACTTCTATATCGTTTGACTTTGAACAAATCGTATTAGTTTCTCTATTAAATTCTTGCATTAAAAAGTCAAGTTTTTTACCTGCGCCTTCCGTTTTAATAATAGATCTGAATTGATTTATATGCGAACCTAACCTTGTAAGTTCTTCGTCAATATTTACCCTATCGGTATAAAAAGCAACTTCATTTAAAAGTCTTGTTTCGTCATACTTAACGTCTGCAAGCGCTTCTTGAATTCTAACTTTAAGTTTGTTTCTATATTCTTCTGCAACCTTAGGCGCTCTTAAAACGATATTTTGACGCAAAGATTCTATCGTGTCCATTCTTGTAAGCATATCGTTAACAAGTTTTACACCTTCCGTTTCACGCATTTCGTTAAGTTTTTCACATGCAAGTTTAACGGTAGATTTAACGATTTCTTCAAGTTCAGTTATATCCGTCGTAGCCCCGTCCGAAATTACTTCTGGCGATTTAATAATATTTGCAACGGTCAAATCGTTGTTAAGCCCTAACTTTTCGGCGATCAAATTACCTGCGTTATAGTATGCGACTGCCTTTTCAAGATTAACTTCTAAAACCGAAGATTTCTCTCTAAGATCGGAAAAGTTTATAAAAAGATCAATTCTACCACGTTTTACGTATTGATTTACCGTTTTTCTAATCAAGTCTTCTAAAGCGATAAAAGCCCTAGGTGTTTTGCAGTTTAAATCAAAATTACGATTATTAACGGTCTTTATTTCTACGGTAAGATTTATTCCGTTTTCAGAATATTCTGCCCTACCGTATCCGGTCATGCTAAACATATAACTGTTTCTCCTAAATAGTTATAAACTATTTTATCACAAAAAAATAAATTTATCAAGTTTTTATAAGCGATTTAAACTTTTCTTCGTCGATTATTTTTATACCAAGTGCTTTTGCCTTGTCAAGTTTGCTACCTGCATTTTCACCTGCAAGTACGATAGTGGTTTTTTTAGAAACACTACCAACGACTTCTCCACCCAAACTTTCTATTATTTTCGCAGCGTCGTCACGCTTAAAATCCATTAATGTCCCTGTTAAAACAACCTTTTCACCACTAAAAACGCCTTGTGTACAACCTTCTTCAGACAGGATTTCTACACCTAGCGATATTAGGCGTTGAATTTCACAAACGTTTGTTTGGTCGTGAATAAAATTATAAATACTATCGGCAACGATATCGCCAATCTCTTCTATTGAAAGCAAACTATCTCTATCCGTTGAAAGAAAACTTTCTATGTTTTTATAAAATTTCGCCAAATCTTTAGCAGTTTTTTTGCCAACATTATCTATTCCAAGTGAATAGATAAATGAAGAAAAATCAATTTTTTTAGAATTTTCTAAAGCAGTAAAAAGATTATCGGTTTTTGCGTCTTTATACCCCTCAAGATTTCTAACTTGCTCTTTATCCAAAGTAAACAAATCGCTAAATTTTTCAACCCCAAATTTATCAAATAATAATCCTGCCGTCTTTTCGCTAAACCCTTCTATATTCATGCCGTTTTTACTAGCAAAATTAGTTAGATTTGCGATTACTCTAGGTCTACAATTTTCATTTGGACAAAAAATATTAGCACCATTTTCATATAGTTCAGCATTGCAATACGGACAAAAAATCGGCTTATTAACAGGAACGCAATTAGGATAAATTTCAGTTGTTCCTAAAATCTCAGGAATAACTTCGTTACTTCTTCTAACTAATACTCTTGCACCTATCATAACGCCTTTTCTTGATAAATCGCCAAAATTGTTTAACGTCGCTTTTTTAACCGTTGCACCGGCAAGTTCAGTAGGCTCTAAAATAGCAAGAGGGGTTAATTTTCCCGTTCTTCCAACCTGCCAAATTACGTCTTGTAAAATAGTAGTTACTTCTTCGGCTTCAAACTTAAAAGCAATCGCCCAACGAGGGAATTTATCAGTTGCCCCGAGATCATCTCTCTTGTTAAAATCGTTAATCTTTACAACTGCGCCGTCAGTTAAAATATCTAATGTTTTTCTACTGTTTTCGATATCTTTTATCGCAGACATAACTTCGTTAATATTTTTACAAACGGCTAAATATGGGTGCACCTTAAACCCTTCGTCTTTAAGAAATTTAACACAATCGGTTTGCGTTTTTAAGATATTATCCGACACGTAATTAACGTTATAAAAAAGTATCTCTACCTTCCTTTTTTCCGTAACTTTAGGGTCGTGATTTCTTATAGCGCCTGCCACGGCGTTCCTTGCGTTTTTTAGTTGTTCGGTTGCAGTTTTATTATATTCATCAAGCACGGACAATCTCATTATCGCCTCGCCTTGAACTTCTATAATTCCCTTATATTTTATTGACAATGGAAAACTTTTTATTGTTAAAACTTGAGCCGTAACGTCTTCTCCAACCACACCGTTCCCACGTGTAGTTGCTCTTATAAACTTGCCGTCTTCGTAAGTTAAACAAATAGTTAATCCGTCAAATTTATATTCAACCGTATACTCGTAATTATTCCCGTCTGCATTTATTCTTTTATCAAACGCTAACAATTCTTCTTCCGTAGTAGCCTTGTCTAAACTATAAAGTCTTTGAATATGCGTATGTTTTTGAAATGATGAAATTGGATCGCCACCAACACGTCTAGTTGGCGAATCAAACAAGACTTCACCCGTGCTTTTTTCTAAAGCGACTAGTTGATCGTATAGTTTATCGTATTCTTTATCTGAAACAGTTGGATTATCCAAAACGTAATATTCGTACGCATATTTATTAAGAATATCAACTAACTCTCTCATTTTTTCCATTACAAAATCTCCATGGGTGCATATTTAACGGAAAGGGCTTTTATTCCAACACCGTTAAACGCAACGTTAACGATAACGTTATCACCCTCGCCTTTAACGTTTATAACCGTTCCAACACCAAATTTTAAATGTTTTACTTTTACGCCGGCTTTATATTTTGAATACTCGGCATTTTCATTAACTTTCGGCTTGTTTTCAAAAAAGACTTTTTTAGCCAAATCTGAATTATATCCAAAACCAGACGGTTGATATTCTCTTTCGTCGGTATAATTACCATAACTAGAATAAGTCTTTTCAACTCTGGTCTTTTCTTCGTAAAGTTTTGCAGGATTAAGAACTGCATAAGCATCTTTTAAAAATCTAGATTGCGTCATATAGTCTCTTTTGCCATACAAGAACCTACTTGTCGCTCTTGTCAAATACAATCTTTCCTTTGCTCTTGTTACAGCAACGTACATAAGCCTACGTTCTTCTTCCATTTCACTTTCGTCGTCTATACTTCTTGCAATAGGTAAAATTTTCTCATCTAAACCTATCAAGAAAACACAGGGATATTCTAAGCCTTTTGAAGCGTGAATAGTTGCGATAGTAACGGCGTCGCCCTCGTTAATATCGTCAGTATCGGAACTTAAAGTGATAGAGTTAATATAGTCTGCTAGGTTATCGTTATGATTATCTTTTGCGAACTGATCGGCAGAGTTTTTCAATTCACTAATATTATATAATTTACTAGTATTTTCTTCAGTTTTTTCTTCAAATTGAGAAAGAAAATCAGTTGTTTCTAAAACGTGATCGATTAGTTCTACAACTTGTTTATCTTCGGCAAAAACCTTGAAACTCTCTACAAGTTGCTTAAAAGAAACCAACTTCTTTTTTGCACTTTCGGCAATAGGGCAATCCCCGAGATTATCTATTCCGTCGTAAAGAGATAACCCCATACTTGCACAATATTCTCTTAAAGTTCTTAGAGTTTTATCCCCTATACCACGCTTAGGAACGCTTATACTTCTTAAAAAACTTTCGTCATCACTATCGTTGTTGATAAGTTTTAAATACGCCAAGATATCTTTGATTTCTTTTCTTTCAAAAAACCTAAAACCACCGTAAATCTTGCAAGGTATATTGTATTTTAAAAACTCTTGTTCAACCGACCTTGATATAGCGTTAACACGCATAAAAACGGCAAAATCTGAAAATTTCATATCAGTTCTAGCCATTAAGTTTTTAATTTGCATTGCCACGAACGACGCTTCGTTATTCTCGTCGTTACCAACGAAGGTTTCTATCCGAACACCGTCTTGATTTTCCGTCCACAACTCTTTAGGTCTTCGACCTACATTTTTGCTTATTATTGCGTTTGCAAGTTGTAGTATCTTTTTAGTCGAACGATAATTTTGTTCAAGTTTGTAAACCTTTGCGCCCTTAAAAAGTTGATCAAAATACAAAATATTTTCTATTTTAGCGCCACGCCAACCGTAAATACTTTGATCGTCGTCACCTACCACGAAAATATTGTTATGCACGGACGATAACATCCTTGCAATAGCAAACTGAACCTTGTTAGTATCTTGAAACTCGTCGATATGTACGTATTGAAATTTATTAGCATACTTATTTGCAACTTCAGGATGTTCTACGAATAATTGATAGGTTTTAAAAAGCAAATCGTCAAAATCAAGAGAATTTGAACGTTTAAGATTTTCTTCATACTTTTCATAAACGTTTGCCATTTCGTCAACAAATCTAATTTTTGCATACTCTTTTCTAAAGCCATCAACGTCTAAACAATCGTTTTTAGCCGAAGAAATTAAATTTTTAGCAGACTTGAAAAAATCATCTTGTTCGTAACCTAATTCTTCAAAAACACGCTTTAAAACTTTATCTTTATCCGTTTCGTCGTAAATAGAAAAATTCTTATCGTAGCCAAGATAATCGATATCTCTACGCAAAATTCTAACGCACATGCTATGTATTGTAGAAACCCACATTTCTTCTACGTCTTCAATAAGATTTTTCAACCTTTCTTTCATTTCACCTGCCGCTTTATTAGTAAAGGTTATTGCCATAATATTCGACGGGGAAACCTGCTTTTCCATAACCAAATATGCAATTCTACTAGTTAAAACACGGGTTTTACCACTTCCTGCACCGGCGATAACTAAAACAGGACCTTCAGTATCCAAAACGGGTTTTATTTGTTCTTTATTAAGTTTTAAAAGTAAATCTTGAATTTTGCCCATAATTAATCCTAAATTTTTTATCTAATTTATTATACCACAAGATTTGCCACTTTTCAAGTCTAAACGGGCGCAATCTCTTGCTTTAGAATTATTTTTATGCTAAAATTTATTTCAAGGTAAAATTTATGAAAAAAAATTGGTTGTATCAAAAAAACGTTATAATATCCGGCGCAAGTGGTGGTTTAGGCTTTGCTCTAGCAAAAATTCTTATTGAAAAATATAATTGTAAAGTTTTAGGCATTGCACGAAACCAAGCAAAAATTCTTAAATCTATAGAAACCTTAGGCGATAAAAAAGATAACTTTTCTTACGTGCTTTTTGACGTTTCTAAAAAAGAAAATTGGGAAAACTTTGCAAACGAATTAAAAGAAAAAGATTTCGTGCCCGATTTATTAATAAATAACGCAGGGTTTATGTTACCTTTTGCAAAATTTCACAAATATTCGGATAATGAAATTCAAGAAATTATCGACACTAATTTTTGTTCGGTAGTATATTCAACGAAAGCGCTTTTACCTATTATCCAAAAATCTAAAACGCCTGCTATCGTTAATATTGCAAGTTCTGCAGGGCTTTGCGCCGTTGTTGGGCAAAGTATGTATTGTGCAACAAAACACGCCGT
>JAZOMV010000032.1:0-11582 GCA_045654165.1 Christensenellaceae bacterium | reverse complement strand
AGAGATCTGTTTATATACCATTGCGGTGACGTTAGCGGTGAGGTCCCACCTGTTCTCATCCCGAACACAGAAGTTAAGCTCACTAGCGCCGAAAATACTTTGCTGGAGACGGCACGGGAAAATAGGTTGTTGCTGCATCCAATAAAAAATTTGGCTTTATAAAAAGCCAAACATTGCCCCTTAGCTCAGTCGGTAGAGCATTCGGCTGTTAACCGAAGTGTCGTCAGTTCGAGTCTGTCAGGGGCAGCCAAAAAGAAAGCATCCATAAAAATGGGTGCTTTTCTTTTTGTTTATATCCCTAGACAGACGAAGAACGTAGTTCGTCCGTCAAATGATGGGCAATCTTTGATGAGCAAGGACTCCGTAACGTAGTGTAGGAGCGTCTGTCAGGGAGTTGCCCCAACAGCGCTAGAAACTGACGAACAACTTGTTTCACAAGTTGCAGTCGTCTGTACTCATATTGCGTATGAGAACTTTGCCCGTCAAGCAGTATGGTCAAATGTGTTATACTAACGCAAAAAGCAAGTGAAATTTGTCTAACAACAGTTTCACTTCTTTTTTTGCATTTTTAGGGTTTTTTAAGCCCTTTTTTGATAATGCGAAATCAAAAACGGGGTAGTTAGGCTCTTAAAATTCCTAAAAACGCTGTTTGAGTTTTTAATAACTAACTTTCGTGACTTGAACATATTTTTTAATCTTTTGAAAATTAAAAAAACTATTGAAAAAGTTTAGTGGATGTGATATAATCAAAAAAAAGGAGAAAATGTGTTATGAGTTTATCACAAAAAAATATAAAACCTTTTTTTTGTGTTGACGTTACGTTGGACAAAAACAATTTAGATGTAAATGGTTCAGAATTTGTCACTTCTGTTTTATCAAAACAAAAAATTGAAGAATACGACCATAAGCGAGAGACTCTCAATCAAACTATTGAAAAAAGTCAATTTCCATTTTGGCTTCAAATTGTTAAGTTGCTGAGTGGATGGTTTTGTGCTATCGTGCTTATTTCAATGATTAAAGTTGGTTTTAAAACGGCTTGGGAAAATGCGCCTATCTTTAATGCAAGTGCTATTTTTTGTGGTATACTGTGGGTGGTTTTGCAAATTGCTTCAAAAAAGAAAGAGAAGGTAGTATTAAAAGAAGAAGATGCAGATTATCAGTTAGAAAAAATCAATCAAGATTTGTTGTTGATATATAACGAATTAGGTGTTCCTTCAGATACCATTGAAATTGATATTTTAGCATTTAAATACAAATTGAAAAACGGCGAGATTCGTCCATATGCGCATGCTTTGCAAACTACACCATATTTTAACGTGGGTGTTAAAATATACGCAGATGATGAACAACTACACATTGTTGATATTGAGAGCGTTTATTCCATTAAAAAAACCGAGATTAAGTCAATTATTACCGTGAATAAAAGAATTTCCGTGCCTACATGGAATAAAGATGAAGAGCCAAGAAAGGGCAAGTATAAACAATATAAAATGACGGTGAATAGTTTTGGGAACGTCTTTTTCAAGCCATACTATATTTTAGAAATCGAAAAAGACAATCAAACATTTGGCATATATTTCCCGTGTTATGAACTCAGTACGATTGAAAATTTAACAGGCTTAACGGCATCGGCAAGTCCTAATGAATAATGTGAGTAAAATTTATATGAAATGACAGTTCCTACAAGACAATTTTAGGTAAAAAAGGAGAAACGAAATTCTTTAGTCATTTTGTTGTTCTACCCTATAAAAATGGGGCGATTTTAGAGATTTTATAGTACTAACGCAAAAAGTAAGTGAAATTTGTCTAACGGCGATTTCACTTCTTTTTTTGCATTTTTAGGGTTTTTTAAGCCCTTTTTTGATAATGCGAAATCAAAAACGGGGTAGTTAGGCTCTTAAAATTCCTAAAAACGCCGTTTGACTTTTTTAATAACTAACCTTAATAAAGTACAACATTTTACACTCCCCCAACGGGACTTGAATATATATTTGCTAATTTAAATAAACGTAGATTATAGAAGAATTTTTTAAAAACTATTGACAATGTATTACAATTGTAGTATAATTGTATCAATCTTAATTGAGGTGAAAAGATGGAAACTAAAAAATTGGTGATAGCATCAAAAAAATTTAGAGGTGATTCTATGGTCGTATCAACGAGATTGCCAAATGAACTTGTAGAAAATTTGGATAAAATTGCCGAGCAGACCGGACGGACTAGAAATGAAATAATACAAACTTGTATTGAGTTTGCTGTGGGAAATTTAGAAATAAAGGAAAACAAATAAGGGAGAAGAAATTATGATAGTAGACATTATTAAATACGAAGGCGATAATAGCACTTTCGTTTGGAAACATCCAAACGAAGATTTTAATTCATTAACACAACTTATCGTTCACGATAGTCAAGAAGCCGTTTTTATGTTAAACGGCGAAGTGTTGGATATTTTCGGTGCTGGTAGATATACGCTTGAAACTCAAAATATACCCAAACTTGGAAAAATACTAAATCTTACTACGGGAGATAAAACTCCTTTTCATTGCGAAGTTTACTTCGTTAATAAGACGGAGCAAATGTCTATTAAATGGGGCACGGATAGTAGGGTAGAATTTGTTGAGCCTACTTATGGTTTTCCTTTGTCAATAGGCGCAAGTGGAGAAATGTCGTTAAGGGCAAGTGACTCTAAAAAATTATTGCTTAAGCTTGTTGGAACGGAAAATTATCTATCACAAGCAAAACTTGTTTCATTTTTCCGTGCTTTCCTTATGACGAAAGTAAAAAGTTATCTTGCGCAAACAATCAAAACGCAAAAGATAAATATTTTTGAAATTGATGAACATTTGCAAAGCATATCTGAAAAACTTTTAGAGATGTTAGCGCAAGATTTTGATGATTACGGTGTAGCACTTGAAAGATTTTTTGTTATGAATATAGTTAAACCTGACGGTGAGACTCAATACGAAAAATTTAAGTCTTTACATTTTAGACAATATGCTGATATTATGGAAGCGAAGCTTCGTCAACAAGTTAGCGTAATTGATGCGGAAACGTCTGCAAAGAGAACGGTTATTGAATCGCAAGCAATGGCAACTAAGCGTGCGCAAGAAGGCTATACGTATCAGCAAGAACGTGGCTTTGACGTTGCAGAACGTGTAGCCGATAACGAAGCTGTTGGACAAATGACTAACCTTGGTGTTGGACTTGGAACAATGGCTGGCGTTGGTGGTGCAGTTGCAGGTACTGTTGGTGGAACTATTAGAGAAGCTATTAATAACACGGAAAGTAAATGCCCTAAATGTGGAGCGATAATTAGTGCAGGTTCTAAGTTCTGCAATATTTGTGGGGAGAAGTTGCAAATTGCCGTGGCAAATTCAATTACTTGCCCTAAATGTGGAATGCAAAATCCAGTAGGCTCTAAATTTTGCAATGAATGTGGAGAAAAATTATAAGGAGAACGGCTATGAAAAAGAATTTTAAGTATTTTGCTTTAATATGGTTTGTATCGCTTGTGATATTTAATGCGGTTACGTTTATTGTTCCTGCAGAAATAGCAGGCGTTAATCGTTTCGAACAACCTACTTTCTGGATTGCGTACGCATTTATTTGCGTGGCTCTTATAGGTCAACTTGTTTCGGCATTAATTGTTTGCATTAAAAATAATTTAGAAAAAGTTTTCTTGAATATTCCCGTGTTAAAACTTGGCTATTCTGCAATCGCAGTTTCAGTCGTAATAGGCTTAGTATTTATGATTGTGCCTATTATTGCACCTTGGATTGGCGCTTTGGTATGCATCGTAATCATGTCGCTTTATATTATTGCTTGCGTAAAAGCAACGGCGGCGGCAAATATAGTTTCTGAAAAAACTGAAAGTATAAAAGCACAAACTTCTTTTATTAAAATGGCTGTTGTTGATGCTGAAAATATTATGGCAAGAGCAACTACGGCAGAAATAAAAACTGAAACGAAAAAAGTTTACGAAGCGTTAAGATATAGTGATTACGTTTCAACACCAGATTTGTTTAAGGTAGAAGTACATATTGAAGATCACTTAAAACAATTAAAAGTAGCAGTAGAAAGTGAAGATTTAGAAATGGTGCAAACCGAAGTCAACGAACTTTTATTGTTGATTAAAGAAAGAAATTCTATTTGTAAGGCTACAAAATAGCGGAATAAGAATTAAAACGAGACTATAATGGCAGTATTTAAGTGTAAAATGTGTGGTGGCACGCTAAATATTGAGAATGGTGCAACTGTTGCAGAATGTGAGTTCTGTGGAAGAAAACAGACCATACCAAAACTTGATGATGAAAAACGTGCCAACCTATACGACAGAGCAAATCATTTTCGTAGAACAAACGATTATGATAAAGCGATGGGTATATATGAAATAATATTGAACGAAGATAAGACCGATGCGGAAGCGTATTGGTCTATTCTGCTTTGTAAATACGGTGTGGAATACGTGGAAGACCCAACAACCCACAAAAGAGTTCCTACCATAAACAGAACACAGTTCACGTCTATAACAAAAGACGTGGATTATAAAAATGCACTTAAATATGCAGATGGCTATCAAAGAGATATTTACGAAGCAGAAGCCAAAGAAATAGACAAGATTCAAAAAGGAATACTTGCTATATCAGGTAAAGAAGAACCGTTTGACGTTTTTATTTGTTATAAGGAAACCGACCATAGTGGTCGCCGTACTATTGATAGCGTTTTGGCGCAAGACTTATATCATAATCTTAAGAACGAAGGGCTTAAGGTCTTTTTCTCTCGTATTACGTTAGAAGATAAGCTTGGTGTTGCATACGAGCCGTACATATTTGCAGCCTTAAACTCTGCAAAAGTAATGGTCGTAATAGGCTCAAAATTAGAATACTTTAATGCCGTTTGGGTTAAAAACGAGTGGTCAAGATTTCTTTCTTTAATCAGAAACGGCGAAAAAAAGACACTAATTCCTGCATATAAGGATATGGACCCGTATGATTTACCCGAAGAGTTTATTCATTTGCAATCGCAAGATATGAATAAGCTTGGTTGTATGCAAGACTTGGTTTACGGCATAAAGAAGATTATTAGTAGAACGCAAACGAAATCCGTGGGAAAGGAAACGGTTGCTATAGACAATCATCACGATATTGCACCACTTTTACGCAGAGCATATTTATTTTTAGAAGATAGCGATTTTGATAGCGCTAATGAATATGCCGAAAAAGTTTTGGATATTAATCCAGAATTTGCAGAAGCATATTTTATAAAATTATTAGCAGAACTTGCTGTTAGCAAACCCGAACAGTTATTGCAAAGCGAAACGGAAATAGAAGACAACCCTAACTATAAAAAGGCGTTGCGTTTTGCCGATAAAAAGTTTAGTGAAGAACTCGGTAATTATAATGATGCGATTTTAGAAAGAAAAAAAGAGCGTATTTATCAAGATGCTTGCTCTATATTAATGGATGAATTGTATGAAGAAGCCGCTGCTAAATTTGAAAAAATAATAGACTACAAAGATAGTGAACAAAAACTTGCAGAGTGTAATAATATAATTGAGTTAGAGCGTAAAGAAAGCGTGTATCAAGCTGCTATTAGTCGCTTAAATTGGAAAAGTGCTAACAACGATACGTTAATTAAACAAAGTATTAGTGATTTGCAGTCTATTAGCGGCTATAAAGATAGTGGACAAAAACTTGCAGAATTTCAAGAAAAACTTGAAAAATATTACTACGACAAAAAGAAAGCAGAAGAACAAGCAAAAATCCGTGCCGAAGAAGAGAGAGCAAGAATACTAAGAGAAAAAGAACTTATTAGAATAAAGTTAGAAAAAAGAAAACAAAAAATCAAGAAAACAGCAAAAATAGGCATACCGAGTATTTTGGCATTAGCACTTGCTGTGGCGTTGTTTTTTATTTTTGCTATGCCACAAATTAAATATAATCAAACAAAAAGGACGTATGATCAACTGAAAAGTGTTATAACTAATGCAAAAGATGAAATATCGTACAACAAATTAATTTCTGTATACGATTCGCTTGTGGATTTAGATGGTTTTGAAAATAGTGAAGATCTCATTTCTGAAATTCAAGATTTATTTAAAGAAAAAGTTAAAGATTATGCTGGACAAGGCGACTATGAAACGGCTTATGATCTATTGCTAAGGGTAGGTGTTAAAGAAAACGATTATAAAGAAATGTTGGCTTATAGCTTTGTAATAGACGGGAAATATAGTGATGCTATTAGGATGTGTGGCTGGACAAGTTTTGTTATACCTACCAAATATGTAATATATATAAAAGAGTATGAGTTTGCTAATTGCACTTCGTTAACTAGTGTAGTTGTGTCTGATAATGTATTAAGCATAGGGGATTATGCGTTTAATAATTGCATTTCATTAACTTCTATTATCATTCCCGATAGTGTAACAAGCATAGGTGAGCATGCGTTTGCTAATTGCTTTGCGTTAAAGAGTGTGGAAATAGGGGATAGAGTTACAAGAATAGGGCGTTATGCGTTTTATGCATGCAATGAGTTGGAAAGTGTGACTTTTAGTGATTGCGAAACTTGGTACGTGAATAGCACTGCTTCAAATTCTAATTATACTCAAATAAATGTAAGGTATCCGACAACCAATGCTAGAAGTTTTAACTCAACTTACTGTAGTTATTATTGGTATAAAATGTAATACACGATCAAATCGTATTGATTATTGTTTTAGGAATAATTAGAAATTAGCATAGTACGAGAGATAAAATGAGCAAATATACAATATAAATATCTTTACAAATTTATTAATAAGTTGTATAATTAAAGAGTAAAAAATAATATACTATTAAGGAGCGAATAGAAATGAAATTAATTATTAAAGATAATTATCAAGCAATGAGTAAATGGGCTGCAGAACATATTGCAGATGCTATTAACAATCATAAAGAAAACCGTCCGTTCGTGCTAGGTTTGCCTACCGGTTCAAGTCCTCTCGGCGTTTATAGAGAATTGATTAAAATGAATAAAGAAGGCAAAGTTACTTTCAAGAACGTTGTTACTTTCAATATGGACGAATACGTTGGCTTACCAAAAGATCACGATCAAAGTTACTGGTATTTTATGCACGATAATTTCTTTAACCATATAGATATCCCTGCAGAAAACATCAATATCTTGGATGGTATGGCAACCGATTTAGAAGCAGAATGTCAACGTTACGAAGATAAGATTGCATCTTATGGTGGTATCGATTTGTTTATGGGTGGTAGTGGTGTTGACGGACATATTGCATTTAACGAACCTTTTACTTCTTTAACTTCAAGAACGGGTGTTCGTGCGTTGACTGAAGATACTTTAATCGTTAACTCTCGTTTCTTTGATAACGACGTTAACAAAGTTCCCAAAACGGCACTTTCAGTTGGCGTAGGTACGGTTTGCGATTCTAAGCAAGTAATGTTGTTGATTAGTGGACACAACAAGGCAAGAGCATTGCGCCATTGCGTAGAAGGCGGTGTAGATCACGCTTGGACGATAAGCGCATTGCAATTACACAAGGACGGCATTATCGCTTGTGATGAAGCGGCTTGTGGTGAATTAAAGGTTGATACCTATAAATATTTCAAAGAAATTTATAAAAACGAAAAATAAAATTATAATTGCACGCAATAGTTTATGATAAACATAATTATTGCGTGTTTTTTTGTAAAAATAAAGCACACTACTTTTCACTTAATTGTGAAATATGGTGTGCTTTTTAATTGTGATTAAATTAGGGAAAGGTCTATGTTTTCTACTTTAGATTGATTGTTTCCGACCTTTACGTTTGCAGATAAACAGTCTTGAATAAACGATTGTTTAACGTTGGTTAGGTTTTGTATCTCTTGCCCGTTATATTGGTTATAAAGCCTTATTAAAAGGTATTTGGGCATAAGCGCTTCACACTCAATATTAGTTTTAAGTTGTTGGTATCTAGTGAGATCTGTTGCTTGCAAGGGCTTTATGTCTTCTAACGCAATGGTGCAATAGTTAAGCCAACGGGTAAGCACGTCTTTCTTGAAATATACTTGCGAGGGGCTAGTGGGTGATCCGTAAGTGTCTAGCAAGTTGCACATATCGTCGAAGAACAGTTTCATAGTTTGGCTTGCTTGACCAAAATACCCGTCGAAGAACCTTGCGATAAGTTGGGTTTCATCTAGAGAAGAATCCCACGCTAACTTAGAGTTAAGGTAGAGTTTAAGTTGGCAAAACGCCGTGTTTTTCGGACTGCGAATTTGAGCGCCTTGATGGAAAATCCATTTGGTATTGATGTCTACTAATTTTCTATAAGTGTCGCCGTAAGAATAAAAAGTATTGCTCGGTAAGAAATAATCGTCGTAGTTACTGAGTTGGTAAAGCCACGCACCGTAATCGGAAGAAATGGCTTGCAATCCGTCTATAACGTTAAGCATTGCCTTGTTCACGTTGCTGTTCGGGTTGGTAATATTTTTAGTGTAGTCCATTGTCGGTGCTAGATAGATTATAACGTTTTCAGGGCAAACGACGTCTTGGTCTATCGGGTAGTAAACGTCTTTTATCTTTTTAACGGGGGCTTCTGTGAATTTACTGTAAACGTTTGCGACTATTTTGTAGTTTGAAAGGTCGGGGCGATCTTTTAATATCTTTCTTGCAACGGCGTTTACAAACCGTAGTTGCAAGCCGGAAAACCCTCTGCTTACGGTCGCCGAAGAATCGTTAAAGTTTGTGGTAGGTCCTTCGTAATGTTTATACCACGCAAGGCAAGAAACACATTGACAAAATCTACTGTTGTCTTCTGGGTTGAATTTAAAATAGTTGTTGTTAGTCGGGTTTGCGTCTAAAATATTTATTATGCGTTGGGTTGCATACGCCACCATTTCGTCAAAAACGGGGTGTTCGGTATCCGTTGGTAAACTGCCGCCTGAAAGACAAGGTTGAACGCATTTTTGAATTTCCGATTCGGTGTTTTTGGTTGCGTCGAACGGACTGCCGTAAGATTCAAGTTCGTTTTGATACATTAGCGTCCAAAACCAACCGGTAACGTAGCCGTTTCGCCAACTTTGGTTAGGGTTAAGTTTAATTGCCGTTTTTCTATCTGCAGATAACGCCGAATTTATACTACCACGATGTTCTACGTAATTGAGAACGTCTGCCATATTATGCGTCCATGGAATATTCGTTCCACAGTTGTCTTCTACCCAAAGATCAGAGTAGTTGAGTTCGAAACGCATGCGATTAGCGTTTGTAAAACTATCGTTGTAATAAACTGATCCCCAACCACCTATACGCTTGTTAAAGTCGGGATTGTCGGTGATATTAAAGTTGGGTAGCGCAAGGTTAGAAACCTTGTCGATAACGTGCGTGTCGGGTGTAAATATTTCGTAATTAAAAAGTTCGGTCAAAAGTTGATATGCACCGTATAACACACCCCTTGAAGTTTTGCCTACTACGAAAATACTTTTATCTTTGGTGAAGATATTGTATCCGTCGTTTAACAAATCGTTGGTCGGGAAAATGCCTACCATATTGCAAATGTACTTGCTACCTAAAACTATATATTTACTTTCGCTAGTGTAGGTAAGGTGTCCGTCGTCGGTAATGGTTGGTAGGGTTATGCCGGTAGATTCTTTAAAAAGCGAAAGAAAATCTTCTTTCGCTTGTTTGTCAAAACTAGTGGGGTAACTAGGTGTTATTAATACGTAATCGGATAAACCGTTTTTAATTATATTTTCGCTTTGATAAAGAGGTGCGTCTGGGGTTTCGTACGGTGGCTTTTCGGGTGGTGGGTCTATTGGCGTAGTGGGTGGTTTTTTGCACCCTAAACTATTAGTTAAAAAACATAAAACAAATAAAGTAGAAAGTACTATTGTTAAAATTTTACTTAATTTTTTCATAGTGCTATATCCTTTTTTGTATAGTGTTAAAAAATGCCGAGTTAATCTCGGCATTTTTGCTAGTTTATGATGTTTACGGAAATTTTTGCCGTTTCTTCTGCAGAAATTCTTATGGTTGCAGGGTACACGCCTGCAGTCTTAATATTATTTTCTAAAGAAATTTTCTTTTTATCTATATCAAAACCAAGTTCAAAGAGTTTATCTGCAACTTCTTTGTTGGTAACGCTACCGAAAAATTTGCCGGCAGCACCACTCTTTACCTGAATAGTAATTTGCGTGCCGTGAATTTTTTCTTTTAACGCTTTGTTTGCTTTGAGTTGTTCTTCTCTATGGAAGGCTTGTGCGGCTTTTTGAGCCTTGTTTTCATTTAACGCTTGTGCGTCAGCCGGTTTAGCAAGACCTTTTTTGATTAAAAAGTTTTGTGCGAACCCGTCTTTTGCTTCAATAATATCGCCTGCTTTGCCAGAGCCTTTAACGTCTTTTAAGAGTACTACTTTCATTGTTACGCCTCCGTTTCTATTATCAAATATATTTTAACCTTAAATTTAAAAAAAGTCAATAGTTGCAGTATAGATTTTTATTTGTTGAGAATAATAGAAGTAAAGGAGAGAAAATTTATGGAAAAAAATCAATCTATTAAATGCGACGTCGTTGCGTGTAAGCATAATCACGACGGGAAAAATTGTCATTTGAAAAGTATTAAAGTAACTTGTGGCTGTAAAGATTGCACTTGTTGTGACGATTACGCTGAAAAGTAAAACTAAAAGAGAGTTGAAACCAACTCTCTTTTAATTTTTCATATATTATTCGGAAAAAATAAAAACCTATATAGGTAAAATTCGTATTTACATATATATTGTACCACGTTTTTGAAAAAAGTCAATACTTTTTGTAAATTTTTTTCAAAAAATTTGCTTTTTTTTCAAAATAATTGCAAATTGACGCTTAAAATCTAAAATGAAAGATAATGATAATCGGTATTTTTACTTATAAGGTTGACAAAACCTAATTAGATATATTATAATATCAAGGTTGAATATAAGCAGGAGTATGTCCTGTATAAAAATACGGAGGTCATTATTATGGCAGAAGAAGTAATACTTACAAAAGAAGGTAAAGAAGAGCTTGAGAAACGCCTTGAATATTTAAAGGTTGAAAAACGTGCTGAAATTACCGAAAGAATAAAAACGGCAAGAGAATTCGGCGACCTTTCTGAAAACGCTGAATATGATGCAGCTAAAAACGAACAAGCAATGATAGAAGGTGAAATTTTAGAAATTGAAACCAAATTGAAGTTCGCTAGAATTATAACTGACTCTGGTAGTAAAAAGGGAACTGTTTCACTTGGTAGCAAGGTTGATTTTATCGACGACGAAATCGGTGAAGTTATGACTTACGAAATCGTTGGTACTACCGAAGCAGACGTTGAACAAGGTAGAATTTCTAACGAATCGCCTATCGGCAACGCTCTTTTGGGTAGAAAGGCTGGCGACGTTATTAGAGTATCTGTTCCAGCAGGTATCACTACTATTACAGTTAAAAAAGTTTACTAATATTTAAGGAAGATATTATGCAAGAGATTAATAAGCCCACTACGCCCGTAGTGGAAGAACAAGATTTAAACGAAATACTCCGTATAAGACGTGAAAAGTTAGAAGCACTAGTTCAAGAAGTCGGAGGCCAAGC
>JAZOMV010000031.1:0-2988 GCA_045654165.1 Christensenellaceae bacterium | reverse complement strand
ATTCGTCTTTGATATCTTTTTCATTAGATTTATAAGTTTTCGTGGTTTCCTTTTGCGGTATTGAAGTAATAAACGTGCCGTTTGTATCAATGGCTATTAAACTGTGATTTTCGGCAATTTTGTCAAAGTATTTGTCGGCGCAGTGATATGGAAAACCAATCATAGGAATACGGTGGGCTAGTCCACAATCACGACCAGTTAAAGTTAGGTCTAATTCTTTTGCAATTTCTACTGCATCTTGACCGAATATTTCATAAAAATCGCCAAGGCGCATTGCAATTACCGAAGTAATATACGAGTCCTTGACGTCTTGATAAGTATTGTATATAGGGTTGCCTTTAGGCTTTGTTTCAACAACCTTTTCTTCAACGGTTTCTTCTTCCTTTACTTCTTCAACCGTTTTGTCGATTTCTTCTTTATCCACTGTGGTGTCAGACGTTTCATTTTTAGAGTTGGTAAAATCAAAAAGAGAAACTTGAGCAGGGTTATTTTTCTTTGTAGATGGAGTAGTAACGGTAGGAGTTTTGATTGTTGAAACGGGTTTAGGCGGTTCGTATTTAGTGCCGTCCAAGTTAAAAAGTGAGCCTATAAGTTCATTTTCTTCAAAATAATGAATAGCCCAACCGAAAACTGTATCGTTATCTACGTACTCTTGCTTTAGTTCTCTTGCCTGTTTGCTTGCGTAATTCCAAAAACCGTCAAGGTCTTTTTTGTTTAAAAGAGTCTTGCCGTCTTTTTCTATTTGCACGCCGTTATTTATCTTGTCGGCGAGAATTTGACTTACGTTATTTTCTAAATAATCTTTAATCGCTTGTTGCGACGTGTTTTTTGCTACTAAATTTAATTTCATTTTTACCACCCCATTTGTTTTGCTATTTTTGGTAATTTCGAGTAGATATTGTTTTCCATAATCGTTTTGTGAAGTTGTCTATCCCTTGCAAAACCGTACTTTTCAGCAAGTTCAATACCTTTTTTAGTCAGTTGCTTTAACTCGAAATAGTCACTTCCGTCGTGGTGATAACCTTTAATTTTGAAATGCCCGTTTTCGTCTGTAAAAGTAACAACGTCTAAATATTCGATAGAAGAGAGCAGTTCGTTAAGATTAGTTATAAATTTCCCACCGTCGAAAGTGCCGTTCCATCTTCCAACTTTGCCAGTCATTAGATAGTAACCGTTGTTTATAATCTTTTTAAGTTCGTGAGTAAAGTCATACCAACCGATACTGTTTTGTTCGGCTATTTCGTCGTAAATTAAAGAAAGAGGAACGTCATTCGGCGTTCCCCATCCATATTTTTCTGAATAATTTTCAAACAGGTATTCTTTAGTAAGTTCAAACGCCGTATCGGTATCGTCGTTTGTGTATAAAACTATTTCTTTATTTTTCATTTGTTTACTCCTTGATATTTTCTAAAATTGCTTGTGTTTCTGCTAAAACACGGGTGTATAAGTCGATTAACGCCTTATTATAGTCTGTTATATAGTGTCCGAAGTAGTAAGTTCCGTGCGTATATCTCCAAGTAACGAATTCGCACTTTTGATTTTCGCCAAGTACGTATTCAAATTCGCCAAAACTAATTGTGCGAATAATTTTATATCCAGCGTTTTGTCTTATTTCTCCCATTGTGTCACCTTCCCATATACGTCGTCACAGTAAAAAGCGTTTGAAAAATAGTTAAAGATTGCCGTACAAGTTATATCCTTATATTTTACGATATATGAATTAGGTATAACTTTACCAAAAAGTTTTTGTGGTGCAATAACGGTTATTTCGTCCATTTTGCCGTCAAGTGAATTGATGTGTGCTTGAGTTGTAAATTCTTTCATTTTCTTTCTCCTTAATATCTATTATAAAATTCCGTTAAAATATCATAACGAGAAAGACTTTTGAGTCTATCCCATTCCATTGCTACAAAGTCGCAAAATTTTCCAAGTGGCGTATCGTTGATATCTTTTAAATAACACTCATAAACAAGCGAAACAAAGGCTATAAGTTGATTATCTGGCAATTCGTGACAGATTCCTATGTCGAAGATAAAGACTTCAGCGCCGTTTTCAAAGTTGTAAGTTTTGCCATCGTGAGTTACTTGAATATTCATTAGTTCATCTCCTTATAAAAAAGTTCGACTGTAAAACCTGCTTGAGTTAAAGGCTTTACAATCGAAAAAGTTTCTTTGTAATAAGTATTAAGTTTCCATTTTATCCAAAGATTTTTGTAAATGTTTTCCTTTTCACCTTTCCAATCTTTAGATAAGCCAACGCATACTTTTAAGTGTTGTAAGTCGTTGAAATGCCCGCCGTAATCGTAATAGCGTTTACCGTCTTTTTCGTACTCATACACTAATACGCATAAGCAGTTGGCTCTATAAACGTTTAACGTATATTCGTTTTCGTCTTGTTTGCATTCAACAGTTCCCATTTTGTCGTCCCAATTCCAATTTACACTCATTTTAATTACTCCTTTTAACAAAATCTTCTAATTCCACCACAAGCACTTTTAATACCTACAGTTCCAAATTCGCTACACCAGTCGTCGTCTTTATTCCAAACGTAAGAGTAGGCGTAAAAGTTTTCTTTCTCTTTTTCAACGAGCGTTTTCCATTCGTATTTATAGTTGGTAACGATAAGGAAAGTATAACATTCGCCAAACTCGAAAAATTCGTGAGTAACGGCGTAAACTGTGCATTTGTATTTCTGTTCAAAGTCTTTGATTTTCTCTTGAAGTTCGGGGTATTGATAAGCCCAAAAACCTGCGTATCTTTCAAACATTGTTACTACGTCGTTTTTCTCAAAAGCCTCGATATAAGGCGAATAAACGCCCATTTCTTTTAAAATCTCAACTGCTTTTTGTTTCATTTGTTCTTTTTTCATTTGTATATACTCCTTAAAATTTTTCATATTGTTTTGCGTATTCTTCGTAAACGTCATTGTCTATTTGACGAAGTAAAGATTCTTCAAATATCCATAACGGATAATTCCAAAATCCACTTT
>JAZOMV010000030.1:0-16324 GCA_045654165.1 Christensenellaceae bacterium | reverse complement strand
TTGGCGTTACTATAAAAAGTTTGAATATCAGAAAAAGTATTTCCGTATTTTTTCTTTATTTGCTTAATAATTTCAAGTCTATCTTCTATATCGTTAGGATTAAAATCTAAACTATCGGCATCTTCTAGTAACGAAGTTGATATACTTGCAACGTCGTCTAATTCGGAAAAAACTCCGTTTAACCTTTCTGCTAATTCTTGATAATCGGTTGAAAAATCACTTATTGTGTTTATACATCTTACTGCGTTAGACAAGATATCGCTTATTCCACCCTCGTCGTTTATGCAAGAATTAACCATTGATAAAGCGTCTGAAATCTTTTTTTGGTAAAGAACTTTTTGTTTTAAAGAAAGTAATTCATCTTCTTCACCATCTTGAACGTTGGCTTTTTCAATTTCGTTAATTTGATAATTTAAAACGTCTAATCGAATAAGTCTTGTAGATTCATCTCCACCTATATCGTTTAATTCCTTTTTAATTTGGTTGTATTGAGAAAACAAATCTTTTAATTCGTAAAGAGTATTTTGAACTTGTTCTCCACCTATTCTGTCAAGTAATTGTAGTTGGTTTTGATTTTTAAGTAAAATAAAATGGTCACTTTGACCGTGTACGTCAATGAGTGCCCCTGTCAAACGCTTTAACATACTAACGTTTGCAGTTTCCCCGTTAATTTTAACGGTATTTTTACCTTCTTGGTTAAATTTTCTCGTGATTATAAGAACGTCGTCGTATTCAATATCAATATCTTTACATATTTCTTTTATTAAAGAGTTTTGCGAAACGTCAAATTCGGCTTTTACGAGACATTCTTGTTCGTTACTGCGAATTAAAGAACGGTCGGCTTTTGCACCTAAAACAAAATTAAGCGATTCGATTATTACTGATTTACCAGCACCCGTTTCGCCTGAAAGAACGTTTAATCCGTTCTTTAATTCTATTTCGGCGCTTTCAATAAGCGCAACGTTTTTAATTAAAAGTTTTTTTAACATTAAATATTCCTTAAACTTTTGCAAACGATTTCTGCATCAGAATCACTTTTAGCAACGATCAATATAGCATCGTCCCCAGCAACGCAACCTAATACGTTTGGGAAATTAAGTTCATCTATAACCATACCTGCAGCACTTGCATTTCCTGCAAGGGTTTTTACCACAACTAAGTTACTGGCAGATTCAACTGAAACGACAATTTGTTTTAATAAATTAAGGCGTTGAGGCTCAATTTCTTTTTTGCTAGAAACAATACATACGTATCGAGATTTTTTGTTCTCACCCTCAACTTTAACAAGATTTAATTCGTTTATATCTCTTGAAACGGTTGATTGTGAAACGTTATACCCTTTTTCAATTAACGCTGAAGTTAAGTCTTCTTGAGTACAAATTTCAAACTCTTGTATTAAATTAAGTATTGCTAAATGTCTATCTTTTTTTATCATAAAGGTTTAACCGTCAAAATTGTTTTTTAATTTAATATTAAGTCTTTTGAAAAAATTAAAATCTGTTTTTCTCAAAAAAACTAATGACTTTTCACTTTTCGTTATTGTTACGCTGTCACCTTTTGCAAGTTTATCTATATACGTTCCATCAATAAATAACCCTGCAGAAGTTCTACCGTCCATTACTACGTCGCAACGAGATCTAGATGAAAAAACTATGGGTTTATAATTTATGCAATGTGGTGCTATAGGTGTAACAACAAAAGCATTCATCTTTGGCGCTAGTATAGGTCCACCTGCAGAAAGAGAATAAGCAGTTGAACCTGTTGGCGTACTAACAATAATACCATCGCCCTTAAACATACTTACCCTATCTCCGTCTAAGTACACGTTTATATCGATAATCATTCCACCGATATGGTCGGTAAAAATTCTTTGCAAATAAACGTCGTTTAATGCGTAATAAATTTTGTCGTTATAAGAGATTTTCATAGTTGCACGTTCATCACGAATTAATAGGTCGTTCAATAAACACTCTATTGCTTTTTGCATTTCATTTGGCTCAAATTCGCTTAAGAACCCTAATTTACCTGCATTTATACCTATAATTGGTATAGAATTTTTGCTTGCAAATTCAGTTAAATATAAAATAGTTCCGTCCCCACCAAGCACGAATAATGCATCTGCACTTGCAGAAACTTGAAGTTGATTATCTTCTAAAATTTCGTATTCAATTTTATAATCTACGAGCAAAGATATGAGATTTTTAAGATGTTTTCCACCAACGTCTTTACCTTTGTTGTCATAAATTAAAACTTTCATAATTTTCTCCATATTTATAGAATAACACATTGTGAGAATATTTTCAATAATTATTCATTATTTTTGAATATTATTAGAAAATAAATTCATTAAACATTAATAAGTCTTTTCCATTTTTTGTTAATCTTAATAAAAACTCTACGTTTTTTCCATCAACAATGGGGGCAATCGTAAACGCCGTAGGCGTGAGATTGTGTTTTATTGCGCAATCATAGACTTTTCTGCATGCGTCTATATGAATTTTTTTATCTCTAATAACACCGTTTTTAAACTTCGTTTTTGTACCTACTTCAAATTGTGGTTTGATTAAAATTATAGCCTCTTTACCATCTTCAATTAAACTAGAAATTATGGGTAAAGCGATAGATATTGAAATAAAACTTAAGTCTGCAACGATTAAATCAATTTTAGCATTAAAATCATTTTGGGTTAGATATTTAACGTTTTTAATCACCGAAACCACGTTTGGATTTTCTTTTAACGTTCTATGCAATAATTCGTCGTTTAAATCAACCGCAAAAACTTTTTTTGCTTTTCTTTTTAACAAACAATCAGTAAATCCACCCGTGCTAGCCCCTATGTCAACACAAATAAAATCGCTAACGTCTAAAGAAAAATCTTTCAATGCTTTATTTAATTTGTATCCTCCAAGAGAAACAAATTTTTCAGAGTAAACGTATTCGATTTTATCGAGTTCGCAAACGTTAAAAGCCGGTTTATTGCAGGGTTTATCGTTGATAAAAATTTCCCCTCGTTCTATGGCTTGTTTTGCTTTAGTTCGTGAATCTAAAATCTTTTGTTCTACTAAAAAGGTATCTAATCTCATACATTAAAAAAACACAAAAAAATTGTGTTTTATTTTTTTCTATAATATATTTTATCTATAAACTCTGCTAAGAATTCATTATTTTCAAAGCCGTTTATTATTTCTTTGCAGGATATATAAAGTTGGCTTGCTTTTTCTTTTGCGCCTTCCAAACCATAAATTTTTACTGCAGTAAGTTTGTTTGCATCTTTATCTTTGTTCGGTGTTTTCCCTATTGTTTCAAAACTACCCTCAACGTCTAATATATCGTCTGTGATTTGAAACATTACACCAAGTTTTTCGCCAAATTCTTTTAATTCATTAAAATATTTATAATTACCTTGTATGCTTGCAATTAATAATGGCACGGTTAAAAGTTTTGAGGTTTTATTGAGAAAAATATTATTAAGAAAAACGATTTGTTCTTCTTTAGAATAATTTGAGAAATTTTCTTTTTCGGCCTGAAGGTCTAAAACTTGTCCTGCAATCATGCCTTTATAACCGGAATAATCAAATAAAATTTGGCAAGATTTTGCATCATTATTAGAAAAATTGTTTTTTGATAAACAAACTTCAAATGCAAGGTTTAATAAAGCGTCCCCTGCTAATATCCCAAAAGCCTCGCCAAACTTTTTATGCGTTGCAAGTTTTCCTCTTCTATAGTCGTCGTTATCCATTGATGGTAAATCGTCATGTACTAACGAATATGAGTGAATAAACTCTATTGCAAGAGCAAATTCGTCAACTTGATCTAAATTGATATTTAGCATATCAGCCGTTGCGTAGCATAAGACGGGACGAATACGTTTTCCACCGTTAGATACGGCATAAGAAATACTTTCTTTTATTAAATCTGGGGAATTATTGTCTAAATTCGATAAAAATCTAGACAAATTTTCGTTAAATCTATTTAGATAAAGTTCGTACTTTTTATTATAAATCATTGTTCAACTTCTCTCAATGCGGAAAGATAAGTGTTTTCTAATAGCATTGCAATAGTCATAGGACCAACGCCACCTGGAACGGGGGTAATATATGACGCTTTTTCTTGAACGGCGTTAAAGTCAACGTCGCCAACTAAACCATTTTCAGTTCTATTTATACCAACGTCGATAACTACAGCGCCTTCTTTAACCATATCGGCTTTAACAAATTCTGGACGACCGATTGCAGCAACTAATATATCGGCGTAAGAGCAAATTTCTTTAAGGTTTTGCGTTTTGCTATGGCAAATTGTAACCGTGCAATTTTCTTGTAATAAAAGTAAAGCCATAGGTTTTCCAACGATATTGCTTCTACCGATTACAACAGCATTCTTCCCTGCTAATGGAATGTTTTCACTTTCTAACATTTTCATAACACCAAAAGGAGTGCATGCAACGGTGGTTTGTTCGCCAAGAAGAAGTTTTCCAACGCTTTCTGCTAAAAAACCATCAACGTCTTTGTTTGCTGGAATAAGTTTTAGGATCTTACTTTCGTCTAGATGTTTTGGTAGTGGTAATTGGACAAGAATACCGTCTACACTTTTATCGTTGCCTAAAGTTTTAATAAGTTCGGTAAGTTCTTCTTCACTTGTGTTTTCGGGTAATCTATAAGCGAGGGATTTCATGCCCACGTATTCAGTTGCCGTTATTTTATTTTTAACGTAGACTTGTGATGCCGGATTTTCACCGACTAAAATAACTGCTAAAGCAATTTTTCTTCCGTATTTATCAAAAAAATCTTGTACCTTAATTTTGAGTTCGTCTTTAATTTTTTGCGACAAGATTTTTCCACTAATTATTTTTGCCATGTTTTATCTCCCCTTGCTATACTCAGCCAAAACGCCGTTAACAAACCCTGTGCTATTTTCTGTTGAATATATTGCTGAAATATGTACTGCTTCGTCTATAATAATAGGCAAGTCTGTTTCAGGGCAAGTGTCGAATTCAGACATTCCTATTAGAAGAGCGCATTTATCGATATTGAATACTCTATTAAGTTTATACCCGTTTGAAAGTTCTTCTATTTTGCTAAGATATAAATCAAGATTTTTATCTATTGTCGTTAATAATTTAGATGCGAATTTTTTGTTTTCTTCGCTTAAATCTTTGCATAACACATCAAAAAGCCCTTCGTCACCGGTGTTGAAGAGCCTTGAATATATATATTTAAAAACAGCTTCTCTTGCAAGTCTTCTCATGTTTAACCTTCTTGTTGATTTTCTGTGGTAACGCTTTGTTTTTCTTCAAAACTTACGCCTTTAACACTAACGTTAACGCTTGCAATTTTATATTCGGTCATGGCTTCTACGTTGTGACGAATTGCTTCTTGAATTTTAAATGCAACGTCTGAAATGCCTTGCGTGAAATGAACCTTAACAAAAACGTCAACGTGCACCCCGTCTTTATCAAACAAAATCTTAACGGATTTATTTTTCATTTTTTGGGTGTTTGTTGAAGTGAACAATTCAACGTAAGGTATTTCGTTGACAGCCAAAATAACTATACCGTCAACTATATCGTGTCCATACGTAAGTTTTCCTTCACTTTCCTTAACTGGAATATTCTTAAAACGAACCATACTTTTCCTCTAAAAAATTTTATAGTACTATTGTACCATAAAATATTTTTTTTGTATAGTATTTTTAAGAAATCGGAATAATTTTTACATTTTCTGGTCCTGCATTTGTTTCAGTTGATATGATACTGTATATTGCAACGGCGTCGTCGGTTGTAAAATTTTCAGATTTTGCTATAACGTTAATGTTGTCAGACTCTAAACCGATAACTACTACAACGTCTTCAAAACCGTATGCTTTAATTAAATTTTCTAGCAATAATTCTTTTTCTGTCATTTGCGTCAACTCTATTTTCATGTTCAAAGCGTCGTTTTGCACCGTGCTACCAACTTCAGAATTAGCAATTATTTCTTCTAATTGAATAAGTTCTTCGCTACGAGTAGTTAATCTTTCTGTTCGATATTGTGTAAAATAGTTTGCTGAAGTAACTATCGCTGTTTCTTGGTTGCTAATAGGTTCAGTCGTTAAAACGAAATTAAACACGGCTGTAACTGCTAGCAAAGCGATCATACAAGTTAAAATTACAATTTTTTTCTTTTTAGACATAATGTTCTCCTTTTTATTTCATTGATAAAATTTCTATTTTATTTATATTAATATCCAAAAGCGCTGTTATTGCTTGTTGGATTCTTGTCATTACAGCAATGTTTTTTGCCCCTTCTGCGACAACTAAAACACCTTTAATTTCTGGGTATAGTTCTTTTAGAACCACAGTTTTACCATTAACTAATATGGGTGTTTCTACAATTTCTACACCGTTTGACGTTTGAGTTTGTGTTGTTTTCATTGCTAAAACTGTTTCCATGCCCGATTTTATTGTGATAACGCAGGAAACTTTCCCGACCCCGTCAACCTTAGTTAATACCGACGAAAGTTTTTTTTCTAAACTATCAACGTACGCCTCTACCCCGACAAGATTTTCTGTGGTACTTGTTGTTTCGTTTTTATTGTAAGGGATTAGACTAACAATAATTAAAGAAAAAAGGATAATGAATAATATTACGAGTATTTTCTTGTTAGATTTTATTTTTATAAGAAATTGTCTAAGTTTATTCATCTATTACAACCATTTCTTTTGAAACATTAAGATATTCTACAACTGCATTTTTTGCTTTATCAATAAGATATATATGTTCTTTGTTTTCAATAAATTCCGAATTTGAAAAATTTAGAAAAACTTTTTCTAAAATAACCTGTCCATCGTTGCTATTTGTATATTCTATGATTACTTTTGTATTTGGTATACCTTGTTCTTCAATAATTTTTTGACAATTATTTTCTAACAAATAAACTTTTTCACGGTTTACGTAGTCAATAAAGTCATTTTGGTAATAAATTTCACTTGAAGAAAAAATATATCCAAGATCAATGTCGTTAAACTTTATATTAATTAAAGGTTGTAACATAATAAATAAAACTAATAAAGAAAAAACAGATTTGATTGTTTTTTCTAATTTACCTTTAGGTAAAAGCAAGGAAAAAACTGTTGTAAATAAACTAATACAGCAAACGCTTAATATCCATGATTTCATAGTTACACAAATGAGTTAGCAGAAAGAAGAATTAGTAAAATTGTAAGAAATAACATAAATCCAACAAGAAGAATTGATACGATTAAATAAGTTAGTATTTTCGTTGCGTTAGCACACAAGTTGGATATTCTACTTTCACCTATTGCCTCCGTTATCCCTGAAGTGATTTTTAATAGTAAAGAAAAAGTAACCATTTGCAGTATTGGTGATAAAATTATAAAAAATAATGCAAGCAAACAAATTATTCCAACGGAATTTTTAATAATAATACTTCCGGCAAGAACAAGATCAAATCCATCTTTTAAAAAACTACCGATTAAAGGAATAGAGTTTGATATAGCATATTTTGTTGCACGAATAGATATTCCGTCAAACGTTGCGCTTGTAATTCCCTGAACAGTTAAAAACAAACCGTAAATTGACATTATAATTCCTATCGTCCATTTGATTATGGAATTAACGCCATCAGATAATTTATTTAATTTTAACGTCGGGTTAATGCTTGCTATTAATGAGAAAATGGCAACAATACCTAATAGTGGTAAAATTATTAGATTTACCGTATTTATCACCCCAGAAGAAAAAAAGATTAAAGCAGGCTTATACACACTAGCCGATACGTTTCCACCCGAACCGATCATTAAAGTAAGCATTATGGGTGACATAATTTGTGTTAATTTCGTTATATTTTCTATGATGTTTTTTGCATTTTTATAAAGCAAATAAACTTGTCCTCCTAGGACTATTATAATTGATAATAAACAAACGAAAAAAACAACTTCCGACACTCCGTTTGGCAAATATGAAGATTTAATCCCCTGCAAAAAAACACACAATATTGTTATTGTAATAATCAAAATTATGCTTGGGAAAAATTGATTTAAACTATCTTTTACAATGCTTGTTATAAATGAAACGACGTTTTCAAATTTAAGATTATATTCCCCTTGTAAAATAGATTGTATCGTTTCGTAAAAAGATGCCCCTGAGTTATTAGAAATCAAATCGTTAAAAAAGTTCTCTAATTCTAATAAATCAATATTTTCTAACTGATTTTCAATATTCTCAGATAAGCTTTCAGCGTGAACGGTTTTTGAGTTAAAAGAAGTAAATAATATTATAAATAAAGATATTAAAACAAATATTAAAATTTTATTTTTCATTGTAAAATTTCTATTAACAAGTTTAATATTGTATAAAATACGGGTAAAGAAATTGCGAATATAACGATTTTACCTAGGAACTGCAATTTGTCTGCCAAGCTGTGTATTCCAAAATCAGCGATGATTCCCGACCCAAATTCAACTAGATATGCAATTACAGTAATTTTGAAGATAATTTTATAAAAACCTTTATCAATTTTAGTTAATTTAATTATTTGATCCATAAATGAGAATATATCCGTTAAATATTCAAGTGAACACGATATAATTATTATTCCAGATGCTATTGTTGCTAAAATTGTTAATTCGCTATTAATGCTTTTTAAATACAAAATTATTATTGCAAATATAAGGGATATAAAAACTATTTGTATCATTTAATATAAATAAAAAATATTCTTTATTGTTTCAAATAATTCGCTTATCATATTTATTACCAAAGATAACACGATAATCAAACCTGCGATCGAAACTAAAGTTGCAATGTCATCTCTGTCGCTCTTTTTTAATATTTGAGTAATTACTGTAATCAAGATACCTATTGCCGCAATCTTAAAAATAATATCAATATTCATCTTACACCACAACGACCAAAACTATTAGACCAATTAAAAAACCTATTTTAAGATAAACACTTTTGTATTTTTCTTCATTTTCTATAGCCTTTTTTAATTGTTCAGATAATTCGCTTTCAGTTTTGGCTAAAAAATCTAATTGAATTTTACTATCCGTGCTTCCTAAGAAATCAAGATAATTTTCAAGATAGTCAGTTTCTTCTTGGGTGAAAATTTTTTGATCTAAATAAACTTTATTTCCTTTTGAAATATTTAAGTATAGATTTTTGTAAAAATAATCCGACTCTTCAGAATATTTAGAAACTAATTCTTTTAGAGAAGTCTTTGCAAAACCAACTTGTCCCTTAAAAAAACCATTAAACGAATTGAACGCCGTATAGTATTTTCGTTTTACGACGTATTTTTCGGAAAGCATGTAACCGACGTAAGTACATATAATTAAGCAAGTTATACCAATAAGTATTTTTATCATAACAAATTATAATTTTGATCGTATACGCTTTTTAGAACGCCCATTTGAATATTTTTTTCCAAAATGAAAAATCTTTCAAACACACCTTTTTCAAATCCTTTTTTGTTTACAACATCGTCAATATCGTTTGCGTGGCAACTTGCAATAAGTTTGACGCCACAACCGATAGCTTTTTTAACAAAGTTCCAATCATTATCATTACTTAATTCGTCAACGATTATTATTTCAGGCGACATTGCTCGTAAACCAAAATTAAAAGCATAAGATTTGTCTGAAAACTTGATAAAATCAATATTTTTACCTGAAATTTGTGAAAATTCCCCTCTTTCGTCTATTACTAAAAGATTTAGATTTAAATTATTAAGTTTTAGTGTTAAATCTTTCAATATAGTTGTTTTGCCTAAGAACGGTGGGCTTACTATAAGTGAATTATAAATTTTTTTATTAAAAACGTATGGAAAAAGCCTGTTAGAACAACCATTTATTAAGTGTGGTATTCGCACGTTTAACGAATTAATATTTTTAATCGTAATGATTTTATCGTTTTCAAAGACGCATTCGCCTGCAATTCCTATACGAACACCTTGTTGTGTTGTTAAATATCCGTTTTTAATACAATCGTTATAGGCATATATAGATTTATTTGTTACGCAATTTAAAATAGACGTTAAATCTTCTTGTAAACAAATACTATTTTCTATAAAAATAAATTCGCTTTTTAAACGGATTTTAATGGGATAATTAACTCGTAATCTTATTTCAAAAAGGTCGTCAAAATTATAATTTGCAAGGTTGTCTAAGAATTTTTTGGGTAAAAAATCTAAAATCATTTATTATAAAGTATGCTTATCTATAAAAAAATAGAACAAAAAAAGTCTTATCTTTCGATAAGACTTTTTAATTTTAATATAAATTATTTTTCGATGTTGCCAAGAAGATCTGCAATAGATGCGCCAACGTTAGTTTCATCTTTCCATTCGTGAAGTTCTGGTTCATCAGCTTCTTCGTTTTTAGTACCTTTCTTGCCTTTTTCAGCTTTTTCTTCTTTTACAGGTTTTTCTATTTCAGGAAGAAGAGCTTTGATTGAAAGGGTGATTTTTTCTTTTTCTGGATTGATGTCAAGGATCTTTGCTTCAATTTCTTGACCAACTTCAAGAGCTGATACAGGATTTTCTAACCATTGATTAGAAATTTGAGAAACGTGTACAAGACCGTCAATGCCTTTTTCAACTTCTACAAAAGCACCGAAAGGAACGATTCTAACAACTTTACCTTTAATAACGTCGCCGATATTGTATCTTTCTTCAACAGTTTCCCATGGCTTGGGTTGAAGTTGCTTATAGCCAACAGAAACTCTTTTTGCTTCAACGTCAATCTTTAAGATTTTGAATTCATATTCTTTACCAAGTTCAAGAACGTCTGCACATTCTTTGCAACCTGTCCAAGAAAGGTCTGAAATGTGAGCAAGACAATCAAAACCATTAACGTCGATAAACGCACCGAAAGCTGCAAATCTTACGGGCGTACCAAGAACAACGTCGCCTTCTTGAATGCTACCAAAGAATTCAGCTTCTTTTGCTGCCTTTATTGCATCTCTTTCTGCCTTTTCAGCTTCAAGAATAACTTTTTGAGAACCAACGATTTGACGACGAGCGCCTTTAGATTCTACTTTTTCTGCTTTTAATCTTAAGGTTTTGCCAACGTATTTTTCAAGATCTTTAACAAAGCCAAGTTTGATTTGTGATGCAGGAACGAAAACAGAATAACTGCCGTATTTACCGATAAGACCACCTTTATTGATTGCAGTAATTTCAGATTCGAAAATCTTACCGTTTTTAATTTCTTCAAGTTCTGCTTCTTCTTTGAGAACTTTATCCATTGCTTTTTCTGAGAACTTTAATGGATTTTTAGCAATTACCATCACGCGGATTTCTTGACCGATTTTGGCAATGTATTCTTCCTTGTTGTAATCACCCATAACTTCGTCTTGAGGAAGTTCAAAATCTTTTTTCGTGTTGATAGATAAGGTTAAGCCTGTATCGGTTGCTGAAGATATACGAGCGGTTACAACTTGACCGATCTTATAATCTTTGCTTGGTTTAATGCTGTTGAATGCTTTTTCCATTTCTGACTTTTCAGAAGTCTTAGCTTTTACTTGCTTAACTTCGCTTTCAACTGTTTCCGTAGTGATGATTTCTTCTGTAATTTTCTCCATGTTTGAGATAACCTCCTGAAATTGTTCTATAGGTGTCGACGCTCCCATAACAATTCCTACCTTATTAAATGTTTTTATTTTTTCGTATTCAAAACCGAACGGGTCGACAATTCTAAAGACGTTTGAACAAAAATTTTTGCAAAGATCGAAAAGTTTGTTAGTGTTATTGCTGTTTGAACCACCTAAAACTAACACGGCTTCGCTCTTTTTTGCAATAATCTCTGCTTCTTTCTGCCGTTCTGTTGTAGTATAACAAATTGTTTTGAAAATATCAACTGTTTTACTATTACTATAAGTAAAATTTTTAATTATTTTGTCAAATTTTTCTACAGAATACGTTGTTTGAACTACAACGCAAAGTTTATTTGCTTTAATTCTATTAAGAACTTCATAATGTTCGGTTATTATAGCCGTATTATCACACCAACCATTAATGCCGATTATTTCCGGATGACCTGCTTTGCCTATTATGGCAATCGTGTATCCTTTTTCGTAATGTTCTTTAACTATTTTTTGTATGTCACAAACGAACGGGCAAGTACAATCTATAATATTAAAACCTTTTTCCTTTGCTTTTTCAAAGGTTTTCTTGGTTTCTCCGTGAGTTCTTATCAATACCGTATCGCCACTAGTCAATCTCTCATCATCAATAGTATCAATTATAGTAATACCAGATTTTTTTAGGTTTTCATTAACGAGTTCGTTATGTATAATTTCGCCAAGTATGAAGTTGGATTTTCCTTTTAAGTTTGTGGCAACATTGAGTGCTCTTTTTACACCAAAACAAAAACCACCGTGTTTTCCTATTAAGACTTTCATTTCTTTTTCAACTTCTCTTTTAAAATTTGTTGTTGCTCTTTCATTTTGTCGGAAACGATTTTTGCCATAAGAGTGTAATCATCTTCCGTTAGTTTTTTATCGTAAAATTCGCAAAGTTCAAAGGGTTTACCTACGATAATTCTCGTTTTTACAAACATTTTGGGTTTTTTAAGCATCATTATAGGAACGATAGGTGTTTTTGATCTAACAGCAAAAACAACTGCGCCCGATTTGATTTCTTGCAACTCGTTTGTACCCGTTTTATTGCGTGTTCCTTCTGGGAAGATTAGCAATTTCTTTCCGGATTTAATGATTTTCAACACGTTAACCATTGCTTTCATATCTGGTTTTTCCCTATCTACAGGAATTGCACCGTATTTAGTTAACAGCCAACGTGAAAATTTATTCTCAAAAAGTTCTTTTTTACCTAAGAAATAAGAGCCTTCTTTGCATAAGTTCAAGAAATGAACACAATCTATTGCGCTAAAATGGTTGCTCACAAGAACGGCACTACCCGACGGGATATTTTCTTTTCCGTAAAATTTATACGGGAATAATAAATTAGCAAACCAAAGTGGGATTTTTTTCCAAAAAGAAAGTTTCATAAATTACCCTATTTTTCTATAAATAAAAGAACTTTATTTATTACTTGATCAATGGTCATGAAAGACGTGTCGATTTCTATTGCATCTTCGGCTTTTACTAATGGTGAGAAATCTCTAGTTTTATCGTTGTAATCACGTTGTTCAATTTCGGCTTTTAACTCGTTAAAATCAACGTTATGACCTTTCAATCTTAATTCCTTGTATCTTCTATCGGCTCTAACGTCTGAACTTGCTGTAATATAAAATTTGAAATCTGCATCAGGTAGAACGTAAGAACCTATATCTCTGCCGTCTAAAACGCAAGACATTTTTGATGCGATTTTTCTTTGCATGTCTACCATTTTTAGTCTAACGCATTTTAAACTTGAAATGTTTGATGCCGCCATAGAAACGTGTGGTTCTCTAATTTTTTCAGAAACGTCTTCGTTATCAAGAAAAGTTCTTTGAGCACCGTCAACATATTTAATTTCAAGATTGATGTTATCAATAAAAGTAGAAACGCCTTTTTCATCAAAAGTATCAATACCTAGCGATAATGCTTTTAATGCTGTGGCACGATACATAGCACCCGTATCAAGATATAAAATATTTAGTTTTGACGATAAACGCTTAGCGATAGTGCTTTTACCACTTCCAGATGGCCCGTCAAGTGCGATTTTGAAGATTTTTTCCATTTGTATTATACCCCTTTATAATAAATCTAAAATTTTTTAACAATTTTTTCCAGCGACGTATCCTGTTGAAAAGGCAATTTGTAAGTTGAAACCACCGGTAAACGCATCTACGTCTAACACTTCCCCTGCAAAGAACAAGCCTTTACAAAGTTTACTTTCCATAGTTTTTGGGTTAATTTCTTTAACGCAAACCCCACCTGCTGTAACTATTGCTTCTTCAATAGGTCTAAGCTTTTTAAGATTAAAAAATAAATTTTTAAGCGTTTTTACTAAACGTGTACGCTCAAGAGCCGTTATTTCACTACATTTTTTACTTTGTTTAATACCAGCTTGTCTAAGGACAAGATTAATTAGCGTTTTAGGCAAAAGAGTGCGCATTACGTTTGAAATTTCTTTTACGTTGTTTTCTTTGAATTCTCGTAATAGTCTTTCTTGTAAAACTTCTTCGCTTAAAGCAGGTTTTAAATCAATATATACTTCAAGATTATTTAGATCTTTTCTATTTATTAGACTTGAACAAGATAAAACGATAGGCCCGGAAATTCCAAAATGAGTGAATAACATTTCGCCAAAATCCGAACAAAGTGTTTTTTCGCCACTTTTTATGGATAATTGAACGTTTTTTAAGGATAAACCTTGTAATTCAATAAAATCATTACCTTTTAACTCTAAACCTACTAACGCAGGTTTAGTTTCTACAATCTTGTGCCCGACTGATTTAGCAAACTCATAACCATCTCCCGTGCTACCTGTTAGTGGATATGATACACCACCCGTACAAACTATTACGCTGTCTGCTAAAATCTTTTTACCATTACTAATTTCAACACCTTGAACAACGTTATTGTCTATTAAAAGTTTTTTAACCTCGGAATTAAGTATTATTTCAACGTTATTCTTATCTAAAATTTTTTCAAGGGTTTTCGTAACGTCGCTTGCTTTATCGCTTGCAGGAAAAACTCTATTTCCTCTTTCAGTTTTAAGAATAAGACCGTTTTTTTCAAAAAAAGACATTGTTTCTAATGGTGAAAAAACGTTTAATGCACTATAAAGAAATTTAGGGTTAGAAACAACGTTGTTTAGAAAATCTGGCACAAGCGAATCGTTAGTTAGATTGCAACGTCCTTTCCCCGTTATATATATTTTTTTTCCTAATTTTTCATTTTTTTCAATAAGAATAACCTTATTTCCTTGGCTTGATGCGATACATGCTGAAATTAATCCTGCTGCGCCACCACCTACAATTATAATTCTATGCATTTGTTTCTTAAATCCATTAATTTAGTAAAATTTGTCTTATCAAAAAGAATAGGCGTAATACTTATGTACCCGTTTCTAACTTGCTCTACGTCGGTATCTTGGTCATTAAAATCATGATTTAATAATTCACCGTCGAATAAATATTCATTCTCGCCTACTTTATCATACCTGTCTGAATAAATTTGTTTTCCAAGTTTTGTAAATTTTACACCTTTAACGTTATCGGGGTCTTTGGGGAAATTTACGTTGTATATATCCCCGGCACTTGAAAGAGGTGTTAATTTTTCGATAATTTTCTTAGCCCAAACTGCAAATTTTTCATAACAACCTTCACATTCGTTAAAAAGTGAAAAAGCAAAGTTAATCTTATTAAAAAAAGCTCCTTCGCATGCAATAGAAAATGTTGCCGAATAAAAAGTATCCGTTCCTAAATTATGCACGTTATTAATGCCACCAACAACTACGTCAGCGTTAAAATCTTTGAAGAAAATGTTTGCAAATTTAACACAATCAACGGGTGTTCCTGACAACGAATAAACTGGCGTATTGTTACAATAATTTGATATCTTATTTAATTTTAATTTTTTCCTAATTGATAACGAGTGAGAATATGCCGATCTATTCCCGTCGGGAGCGACAACTAAAACGTTGTGATTTTGGGAAAGCAATGACGTTAATGCTTTTATCCCGTCAGCGTTTATTCCATCGTCGTTTGAAATAAAAATATTCATAAAACCTATTATGCCACACAGAATTAAACTAAAAATTACTTGTATTTTACTTGCTTTTTTTGTTTTTTACGATAATAAAATAATATATCGAAAAAGTGGTTAATAAAATAATCCCCCACGTTATAATACCCCACCAAGTATTAAAAGGAATTAAACTATTATTTATCGTAAAAGAAGAAACAAATATAGTAACCAACCTTGTTAATATTATCATAATTGTAAAAAATGACGGATTAATCGTGGTGATTCCGGCAATAAAACAAAGTAAATCATCTGGAAAAAAAGGCAATAAAAACATAAAAGTAAAAAGTATTTTATCTTTACCGTCTATCATTTTTAATGCTTTTAAAAGTGCTTTTTCCCCTATTAACCACTTTACTAAGTTTATTCCAAAAATCTTACCAAGAAAATACGCAACAAGAGAGCCAAAAATGATTCCTATACTACTATAAATTGCCCCTAAAAAAGGCCCAAACAATAGCACTCCAGCTCCGACCGTTATGACGGATGGAATAGGCAAAATTACTACTTGTAGAAATTGAATTAGAATAAAAATAAATATTGCTAAACTACCAAAACTTGAAATAAATAAACGAAATTTATCAACACTATCAAATTTGTCTAAAATGTCTGTTTTTTTAAGAAAATATAACGAT
>JAZOMV010000029.1:0-2040 GCA_045654165.1 Christensenellaceae bacterium | reverse complement strand
GCTAAAATCCAAGCCTATGGCGTAGATTTAGAAACGATGAAACGCAAAGTTCGTTATAAACGCATCACGAACGACGACGGTCTGTCTCGTGCAAAGTTTACTAAACTAGTAGAACGTGAAGCTAACGCGTTTGAAGATTCCTTAAATGAACTTTATCAAAAAGCATTAAACGGCGAGCGAACGGAAATATTGTCTTTCCCTAAACTTGCCGAAGAATGGTTACAAAGAACTAAAACAACTTTATCCATTAACTATTACGTTCGTAGTAGTAAAATCATAGAAAAATTTAACGAGTACTTAAAAGACTCGTTCCTTTATGACCAACCCATCAACAAAATAACCGTAAGACATATTCAACTCTATCTTGATACGTTTGGAAGAAAACCGCAACGTGGACTTGTAAAACTCAAAAAGGACTTGCCCGAAAAGGTAAACTTTAGAGAACTTGCAAGGCAAAAAATTCTAACGGCAAATTCTGCGTATCGAATGAAAAAGCTTAACGCTAATATTCAAACTAAGACGGCTGAAAAGATTTGCGAGTTTTACGACCTAAACTTTAAGGAATATTTTGAAGTTATAGAAACGGAACAGTTCTACGCGTCCGAAACCATTAAAGGCGTTAGGCGTGTTTTAAGAACCATTTTCAACGAAGCTATAAGATACGACTGGATAACCAAGAATCCCGTTTGTATGACTAAAATAGGCGTTGGTAATAGCAACATTTCTATCCGTGAAGTAGCTGAAAAAGAAGTCTATTCAATTACCGAGTCACAAGAGTTTATTAAAGCACTTGATAGAATGCCCGACGAACTGATTTATAAAAAGGTTCCGTTAAAATTTTTAATCTTAACGGGTGTAAGAATTAGCGAACTGCAAGGACTTAGATGGTCGGATATCGACTTTGAGCACAAGGTAGTACATATTCAACGCAATCGTATTTATTCTTCGAGCGTTGGAACGTATGAAAAAGACCCGAAAACGAAAACTTCAAAACGTATTATACCCCTACCCCAAGACTTGATAGACGACCTGATTAAATTCCAAGATTGGTTTAGGGAAGCCGACGACAAGTTTGACGAGCATTTAGATTCAACTTATATCGTGTCTAACGTTTATCGTCAACCCGCGGGAATTGGCGTGGTTAGGCAATGGCTAGACAAGTTTGAAAAAGATAACGGCTTTAAGCACGTTTGCTGTCACGGACTTCGCCATACGTATTGCAGTGTACTGCTCACTCAAAGCGTGCCCATTCAAACGGTTACTAAATATTTAGGACATAGCGAATCAACGGTTACTTTGGAAGTTTATAGCCACTTTATGCCAGACACTCAAGAACGCGTTCTAAACGCTCTTGACGTTATTACCGGTAAGAAATAGGAGGACTTATGTATATACCCAAATTAAGGCGAATTAGCGACGTTATAAAGGAAATGAAAGCACAAGACCACGACTCTCCCGTTTCGTGGTATTTTTTACGAGAACTTTGTAAGAAAGGTAAAATTACTACGCTTAAATACGGCAACTCATGGCTTATTAACGTGGACGAGCTTTACGCATTTTTTCAAGGTGGAGGTGAACGAAAATGAATACTTTAATTTCTTCGGGTGAACTTATGAGAATGTTCTTAAACGCCGACCCCGATACAATTATTCGTCGTCCGAATTTAAGGCGTTTTGCTCACGACAACGACATACGTTACATAATAACCAACGGCAAGTGGCTTATCGACCATAAGCAGTTTTTCAAAAAGGTAAATCCAAGAAGAATTAGCGAACCGGCAACGATGCCACGCCTACGTTGTTTAAGAGATTGCGTTACGCAGTTTAATAAGGACTACCCTAACGGAAAGATAGACAAGGCAACAGTGTCACGTTATATGAAATCAAAGTTGGTAACAAGGTATTTCCACGGTAACACGTGGTTTATTAACTACGACGAACTAGAAAAAGTTCTTTTGAAAAAAGTAAGCATTAACAGTAAACTAAAAACTAAATAAAAATACCCGTTTGACTTTGATTGTCAACCCGCTTCTTTTTATTC
>JAZOMV010000028.1:0-1865 GCA_045654165.1 Christensenellaceae bacterium | reverse complement strand
GTTCCTCTTCCGTCAGCCAACCGTATCCCAAACAGTCTTCACGGATAAGCGAAATCATACCGTAACCACCGCCAAAGGATACCGCTCCGATTTTTAAGAAGGTCAAAAACAACTTCAAATAAATCATTGTTCACCCTCCTTTTGTTCGGGTGATTTTTTTGACTTGAAATACCCGATTAAGTAAATCAAAAGCCCGACAAAACCGCTGATTAAAATGTAAAAAATAGAAGAAAAGCTGACAGCAAACACGCCAAACGCTACCATACAAAGAAAAGTAGCCGACATAACGATGAGATTGAACGGTTTTTTCTTCATTTTCTTCAGCATTTTCACGCCTGCCGAAAGAATGAGAAAGACAACGCAAACCTGAATCCCCTTAAACGCCGATGCAACCCAGCCAATCGACAAAAATTGATTAAAAAACAACGAAATGAAAAAGATAATGGTAAACGACGGAATACACATCCCAAGCGTTGCGAAAACCGCACCTAAAATCTTTTCTTTTTTGTAGCCGATATAGGTGGAGCAGTTGATAGCAATCGGACCTGGCGTAGATTCCGCAATCGCTACCAAATCCATGAACTCGTCTTCCTCAATCCACTTCTTTTTGGATACGAACTCGTTTTCCAAAAGGTGAATCATGGCATATCCGCCACCGAAGGTGAATAGACCTATTTTCAGCATATTTATAAATAACAGCCACAGCGATTTTAATCGCCCCGTAGCGTTTCGTTTTTCATCCTTCATCGCGTACCTGCCCCTATAATTTAGCAATTCATCCGTCAATTTTTATTTAAACCGAATTGCCTTGTCATCAACACTTCTTTCCAATGCGTTTCTCTTGAAATTATGTATTCATTGCCCAAATTCATGTTGCAAACTTCTAAAATTGAATATTTAAAGTTATACTTATATTCCTCTCCATTCAACTTCAAAAGTTCTTTTAGCTCAACATTTCCGCCATGCCCATCTTTTGCATAATTTGACCAACGTTGCCAAATGCACTCATCACCATAAGCACTGCCAACATATTGTTTGCCCGTCAACGTATCTACGATTAAATAAATCCCCTTAACGTTAGACAATGCAGATTTCCAAGACACAATGTTGTCAGAAACAATATGTTTTAAAGTTTTATAATCTATATCAACTTGGTCAAATCCTAAAAAGTCCGTCAAAGCAACACGCTTGTCTAAAATGTGAGATAAAGGCATTTTTGCAATGGGTTCACCATTTTTAGGGTCTAATTCAAGAGTTGGATACGATGCTCTAAACTCTTTCTTAAATCTAAAAAACGCCCTACCAATATAGTCGGTAGCCTTATCCATTAACTCCGTTTCATATTTCCACCCTTTCCAGCCATTATCATTTTCAATCGGAATAGGCTGAACAGGTAAAACCTTGTATATTCCACCAAACATCCATATATCTTTATCGTAATATATCAACGACAAAATATATTTTCGGCTCCAATTTTTAGCCGTTTGACATTCTTGCCAATATTTAAAACCATCAATTAAAAAAGTATTATAAGGCTCTTTTCTTTTATCACGACCTATTGCAAAATGCACTTTATAATCGCAAAAATCTTCTTCCTTAACCCCTAATAATTCATGTAAATTTATCATTTATTTCCTCCCTTCTCTATCTCCTACAAATAAGAAATGCATACCTGCCCTATTCCTATTCTCCATTCTTAGTTGCCTTGGAAATTGTAATACTTATTAAAGCGTCGCTTATTGAATATCATAACTTTGTATTTTTCACCGCTCGTCATATGAAACGTTGCGACGGGAAAAACAATCCATTTCCAAGTAAGCTCTGCGATTTGATTAAGTGGCAAAACGAGATTTCTATACGCTCTA
>JAZOMV010000027.1:0-14981 GCA_045654165.1 Christensenellaceae bacterium | reverse complement strand
CACTAGTTATATTTGCCTATCGGCAAGTTATATTGCTTAAAGCAGTTATATTTTGCTACGCAAAGTTATATTTACCCATAGGGTAAGTTATGGCAAATATAATATAACTTTGACTGTAAGTCAAAATATAACTTTTAGACTCGCTCTAAAAATATCACTGTTTGTTATGCAAACAATATCACTTTACTTAAAACTTAATTTATGCTATAATTAACTTATGGGTGAAAGCATTTTAAGAGAAAAAGCAAAAGAGTTTGCTAAATGTAAAACGTTAAAGGCAAAAAATGGATAATATTTCTAGACATTACGATTTATTAATTGAAAATGGCAACGACCCCGTTTTAGATTGTAAAGAGTTGGCGGATTATATGGATAAGTGGGATGGAAAAGAGTTTATAAATCTACTTAATCTAGATGCCTATAAAACGGTATTAGAAATAGGTTGTGGCACTGGAAGGATTGCTAAAAAAATTATTAAACAATGTAAAAAATATGTGGGAATAGATATTTCTTCAAAAACAGTAGATGTAGCAAAAAATCATTTTAAGGATTTTAATAATGCTTTTTTTATTAATGAAGATTTTCTTAAATACAAAGATACTGAAAAGTATGACGTAATTTTTTCCACGTTAACATTTATGCATATCAAAGACAAAGAAAAGGCGTTAATCAATGTTTTCAACTTATTAAAAAATAACGGTATATTTGTTTTATCTGTAGACAAAAATCAACAAAATTTTATCGATACGGGATACAGCAGAATTGAGGTTTATCCAGACAATCCTACCTATATTTGCAAAACGTTGACGACTTTAAGGTTTATTAAAAGCAAAATAAAAGAAATAGATAACGCATATATTATTACGGCTAAACGAGGTTAAGTGTAGCACACTATACTTTGCTCTGCAAAGTCGTGTGTTTTACAAAGCAAAAAAAGGATAGCAAAATTTTTGCTATCCTTTTAAAGTGTCTAAAAAATCCCTAAGGGAAACGCCCTTAATCGTTTTCCTTTTTTTATTAGTTTTGTCTTTTAGCCACGAATAAGGTGGGGTATTCTTTAAGGAAGTCTTCTGCAGTTTTGGTTATTTTACCTGCAACTTCATCACCCTTAAACGAGAACATAAGGCTCATATTACCGAAATAACGGTCTATAATTTGAACCAACATCATAATCTTTTTATCTTCGTACCAAGCCAAAGAAACTGCGTCGTCGTACATAAATCCGTCGGTAGTGGGTAACACCCCGTAATCGTTAGAATAACCTAGTTGTGGGAACTTGCCGAAAACGTTGTGGTTTACGCCGAAAGGTAAAACCTTGTCGCCTTGTGCGTTGGTGTAGTGGAATTCTCCACTAGTTGCGTCGTTAAAATGGAAAGAAAACTTGGTAATACCTGCGTCGTTTTCTTTGCAAATATAAGTCTTGCCGTTTATTTCTTCACGCAAGGGGGAATCTTCTTGACCATTAAGATGGCGAAGTTTAAGGGTTTTGCCTAGTTCTTCAAGTTCCTTAAAGGCTATGGGGTTTTCAGATAACGGGGAATCGGAAATCTTGCCGGCAATTTCGTCACAAACGTAACCTAACATAATATGGCGAATAATCTGCGTGCCTTGGTTATCGCTCATTACCGTAAAGATAAGGTCTTTATCGGGGAAACAAAGGGTTATTTGGTCGCCCATGCCAACGAAAGCAAAACCGTTGTTAGGTATGCGCCAAATTTGATAGCCGTAACCTTGACAATATATGCTATAATGCGCTGTTTCGCAGTTGTCAACAAGTCTAGAAGTAGCCGTTTTTAAGAACTTTTCATTCATAAGACGCTTGCCTTCCCAAGTGCCGTAGTTCATAACCACTTGCCCGAAAGACGCCATGTCACGCAAGGTGCAAAGCATTGCCGAATCGCCCCAAGAATCGCCGTTAGGGGTTTTTAACACGGTTGCGTTTTTGAAAGTGCCCATGTGGTTGAAAAGTTTTTCTTTCATATATTCTAAAAGCGATTTGCCGGCAAGTTTTTCTACTAATGCACAAAGAACTTGAGAGCCTGCGCTATCGTAATCAAAGTAAGTACCCGAAGGGCGCATTGCCCTTTCGTTAGAAAAATAAAATTCCGTTCTATCAAGAGCCTTTGCCTTAAACCAACTACTAGGCGTTCCTGCCGTGGTCATAGTCATCATTTCTTTTACCGTTTGATTTGCAAGATATTCGGGCAAATCCCCGTGAATTTTTTCGGGGAAATAGTCGGCAATTTTAGTGTCGAAATCCACCTTGCCTTCTTCTTCTAAAAGCCCTAACGCAACCCCAACGAAACTTTTGGTTTGCGAATACATTCTATGGTTAAAATCTTTATGGAAAGGCGCCCAGTAATGTTCTGCGAAAATTTTACCGTGACGCATCAAAAGTATGCCGTGCGTAGCAGCACCACGACGGTTTAATAGCGAAATAAGTTCGGTAACGACTTCAGAGCGTAAACCAGCCTGTTCGGGAGTAATTTTTTCAAACATAAAAAATACCTTCTTTAATTTTTGTCGTTTATATTTTAGCATAGTCGTAAATTAAAAACAACAAAAACTAGAATTTTAGGCTTGGTTTTTTACTTTTATTTTTTACTCTTTTCGTATTCTAGTAATTCGGCGTGGTAACTTTCAGGGAAATGCGCTTGAATTTTATTATATTTCCCTTTTTTGCCGATAGTGAGCATTTTCCCCACGTGCGTATAGCCTAAAAGGGTAGGTGGCAAGCGTGTTATTATATCGTTATCATTTCTTATTACGGTAAAATTTTTCCATCTTTCTTTAATCTTTTTAGTGCAAAGCCCCCAAATTATTCGTGGGCAACCAAAACCGTAACCCCGAATAGCGTTACGTAGATCAGGTCTATTAAACCAAACGTATTCGTGACAAAGCAAGGCTATCCCTGCCCCACGAGAAAACCCTGCGATAACGATTTTTTGTATTGATGAGTTGGATATATATGCGTGAATAACGTCTTCTAACTCTTTCCACTCTTTTAAAAAGCCACGATGGGCAAACCAAACGGTTTTATTCATGCGCTTATAAGGCTTAGCAGGAAAATCTAAGTTGTTTTTCCAATCGACGTAACCGTCAGAGCCTTCAAAAAAGATATATAAAGTGTTGCGTGTGCGTTTAACTGCGTAATTGTTAGAAACGCCTACTTTTTGATATGGGGTGCTAATACAACGTAAGAAAAGTTTGGTTAAGTTCATATTTATTCTCCGTTGCATTATATTCTAATAGTTTTTTTTATGTGTTTGACAAAAATTTATTTTTAGGGTAAAATAATAAAAAAAGGAAAAAAGTATGGAAACACAAAATAAAACAAAAGAATTTTTTAGAGCGTTAAAGTTTTTATTGATTTCAATTAGCGCAGGGGTAATTCAAATAGGCTCTTTCACGCTTTTTAACGAAGCGTTTAAGTGGGGATACTGGCTAGCGTATTTAACAAGTTTGTTGCTTTCGATATTGTGGAATTTTACCATAAACAGAAAGATAACTTTTAAGTCTGCAAACAACGTTGCGCTTGCAATGGTGCTTGTTTTAGCGTTTTACGCTGTGTTTACGCCCGTTTCTACGATATTAGGGAACATGGCGACAAAAGCGAACTGGAACGAATACGTGGTTTTAATTTTAACGATGGTTGCAAATTTCGTTTTAGAATATTTGTTTACCCGTTTCGTCGTGTATAGAAAGAGTTGTGATACGGCTGTTAAAAAATCGAAAAATGAAAAAGAAAAGGAAGCGTAGTCGCTTCCTTTTTTTGTTATAAAATTTCTTTTACCGACGAGCGATTTACAAGTTCGCAACGCACGGAAACGTGTTGACGGATAGAAAAGGTTTTAACGTGAATTTTCTTTATTAGAAGTTCTAACGCCATATTACAAACTTCTTCAATGTTGGTTTTAATACTCGTTAGATTAACCGTTTTGTGAGAAGAAAAAGATATGTCGTCAATGCCGATAATAGAGTAGTTTTCAGGCACGTTTTCCCCGTGATCTTTGATGCATTGGATAGCGCCAAGCGCTATATAATCGTAGGCGCATAAAATTGCAGTAGGTCGGGTTTCGAGTGCGTAAATGGTATCCATAGCGATATAACCTGCGCTTTCAAAACGCTCTTTACCGTTTATTATAAAATCGTTATTGATGCACAAGCCGTGCGCACGCATGGCTCGTTCAAAAAAAGTTTGTTTGTCTTTGGCAAGTTCTTCACCGATATATCCGATAGCAACGTGCCCGTTTTGTTTTAACAATGCGATAGCGTCGTTAATTCCACTATAAAAATCCGTATTGATACAGTCAACGTCGTTAGTCGCTTTAATAGAATTTATTGCTACGATAGGTATATCTTTATTGTATTTTATTTCGGAATTAGATTCAATCACGATTATCCCGTCTGCATTTTTGCAAGAAAGGTGATAACTGATAAGTTCTTCTTCTTTTTCAGCCGAAAATTCGCTTATGGAAAGAACCATCATAACCCCTTGCTTCGCAAGTTCTTTTTCTATATACGAAACGATAGAGCAGTAATATTCGCTTTTTACTTCCGGACAGATTACGGCAACTACTTTTTTGGAATATTTGATTTTATTGTATTTTTCAAAACAGTTGTTTTGTTTTGCGACTTCAAAAATGTGGTTTCTAGTTTTTTCGGGTATTTCTGAACTGCCGGAAAAGGCTTTTGATACCGTTCCTGCTGAAACCCCTGCAAGTTTTGCAAGTTTTTGTATGGTCATTTTCTAATCTCCTTTTAGTTATTTTAGCATAATTGCAAAACAAAAGCAAATAAATATGAGTTTACGAAAAAGTTTCGTGAATTTTACTATTGACTTTCGTAGTTTAGTGGTATACAATTATTTATAAATAATAAATAATGGAGTACTATTATGAAGAAAGAAACTTTGGAAATGGTAAAACAAGCCTACAAAATAGAAAGCGAATGTATTGCCACTATGTTAGACTATCTTGATGAAGAACAGTTCGCAAAGGCAGTAGAACTTCTTAAAAACGCACCACGTATCGGTACTTGTGGGTGTGGGCACTCTGGAATTATATGCCAACATCTTGCGCATTTACTTTGTTGCATAGAACAACCTGCAAGGTTTATTTCACCAGCAGAAGCAGTTCACGGTGCAACGGGATTTTTACAAGAAGGGGACGTTATGGTGTTTGCTTCTCGTGGTGGTAAAACCAAAGAACTTCTTCCTATAATTGATATATGTAAGGCAAAGGGCGTAAAAATTATATCTGTTACCGAAAATATGGAAAGTCCTTTAGCATGTTCTGCAGACGTTGTTATTAAACAATACGTTAACCGTGAAACGGATAGATACAACGCCCAAGGCACAACTTCAACTACTGCACTTTGTATGATATTCCACGCATTACAAACTGCGTTAATTGAAGAAACAGGATTTAAGAACGAACAATTTGCTCTTATCCACCCAGGTGGGGCAGTAGGCGAAAGATTAAATAAAAAATAATTGAAAAATTAAGGAGATAAATTATGTTTAAAGATTACAAAATCAGCGAACCGTTTTTTGAATATGGACCAAAGTGCTATATGTATGGCGAGACCTTAGTTAAAATGGCTAAAGGTTTAGAAAAACTTGCTAAAAAATATAAAGTAAACGTGGTTTTGGATATTCCCGATACGGAAATCTATAACGTTGCAAGACACGTAAATCCCAAATACGTTCACGTTTATTCTCAACACATGGATAGTATTTCCGTTGGTAAGGGTATGGGTAGAACTCTTCCTGAAGCAGTTAAGGCTGCAGGTGCAGTAGGCGTTATGCTCAACCACGCAGAACACAAACTCACCATTGAAGAAATTGAAAAGGCTATTAAGCGTGCAGACGAACTTGGTCTTGCTACTATGGTTTGCGCCGACTCTGTTGAAGAAGTTAAGGCTATCGCTAAACTTGGACCGAACATCTTAGTTGCAGAACCCACCGAACTTATCGGCACGGGCAAACCTGCAGACAAAGAATACGTAGACGAAGTTATTAGAGTTATTAGAGAAATCAACCCCGACATTAAACCTTTCCCGTCGGCAGGAATTTCTAAGGGTGAAGACTGCTATAACATCATTAAGGCTGGTGCATCTGCATCGGGTTGTTCATCTGCTATCGCAAAGGCTGAAAATCCGTTAAAGCTTGCAGAAGAAATGATTTCAGCAGTACGTCGTGCTTACGACGAAACTAGAAATTAAACAAATAATTTTGACGACCGAAGACAAAATTGAAAAGAGAACGGGTAAAACCGTAAAGGTGATTAGTTAGCGTATATTACGCAAAAGGAATATAAAATGGTTAAGGAAAAGGAATATAAAATGGTTAAGGCTAAACGATTTGAAATAGATTTTACTACGGGCAGGCTTTTGAAGAAGATGATTATTTATGCACTACCTATTGTATGTATAAATATTTTACAACTTCTTTTTACTACGGCAGACCTAGTAGTGCTTGGGCAACTTACCCGTAACGATAACGCTATTGCAGGCGTTGGGGCGGCTACGCCTATAGTAAACCTGTTAATAGGTTTTTTCACGGGGTTATCAGTTGGCGCAAACGTGTTAATATCTAGGTGTGTTGGTGCTAGGGACAAAGAGCGTGCGAGAAAACTCGTTGGAACGGCTGTGTTCGTAAGCGTTGCTAGTGGTATCCTTATAATGATAATCGGCGTTATTCTTGCAGAACAAATGCTTATTTGGATTAACTGCGATAAAAACGTTTTGCCTTACGCAACTACTTATTTGAGAATATATTTCCTTGGTATGCCTGTAATCATGCTTTACAATTTCTGTTCTGCTATTTTAAGAGCTGTTGGCGATACTTTCCGTCCCTTGATATTCTTGATAATTGCAGGTGTATTAAACATCTTGTTAAACTTGTTCTTCGTAGCAGTCGTTAAATTAGATATAGAAGGGGTTGCAATAGCAACGGTTGTTTCAAACGGCGTAAGTGGTGCTTGCGCTTGCGTGATAATGACTAAAAACGACGGTTACGCAAAGATCGAAAGAAAACATTTTAAGATATACAAAGAAGAATTCGGTAAAATTTTCAAGATAGGTTTGCCTATCGCAATATCCAAGTGTTTGTTCTCGTTTGCGAACGTGTTAGTAAGTTCACAACTCAACGCTCTTGGCGAAACGGCTATGGCGGCAAATTCTATCACTAAGGAATTCGACGGGTTTGTGCTTGAAGCGGCGCACGGTGTAGGCGTTGCCACGATTGCCGTGGTAAGCCAAAACTACGGGGCTAAAAAACCCGAACGAATAAAGAAAGTTATCTGGTTGTCACTCTTAATGCAATTAGTTTTATGTTCGGTGTTAGGTGTGGCAATGTGGGTGTTTGGCAGAACGCTTTGCTCTACTATGACCGAGACTAAAGAAGTGTTAGATTTGTGCATGGTAAGAATTACCACCGTAAGTATTTTGTACATTGCGCTTGGCGTGTTAAACGTATTGCAAGAAACGACGAGAGGTATAGGATATTCGTTCTTGGCGACGATGGAAAGCATATTTGCTAACATATTCTTAAGATTGATTTATATGTATTTCGTTTATCCTAGTCTTTGTATCTCGGGTAATATTGCGCATAATCTTAGAATGTTATTCGTATTGTATCCTGCAAGCTGGATAATAGCATCTATCGTAAGTGCTATACTTTTGGTGGTGCTATATAAAAAAGTTAGCAAAAGGCTAATTATCGAGAGAGAAAAAGTAGAGTTGGAAAATGAAAAACAGGTTGAAGAACCGTAATTAAAAAAGGAGAAAATTATGAAAAAGGTGACTGTTTGTGCAACGGGTGATGCACTTTTCGTTGCAGATATCCCTAAAGAATATGATGAAGATATGAAAGTCGTTTCCGGTTATATTAATCAATGCGACGTTAAAATTTCTAACTTAGAAACTAACGTGTCGAAGTTCGGTAAATTCCCCAACGCATATAGTGGTGGAACTTGGCTTAATACCGAACCCGAAGTTTTTGACGACTTGGTAAAGTACGGCTTTAACTTTTACGGCACGGCTAACAACCATTGTATGGACTATTCTTATCACGGAATGCTCTCTACCATAGACGAACTTGACAAAAGGGGGTTGGCGCACGCTGGTACGGGTAGAAACCTTGAAGAAGCAAGCAAGCCTGCAGTAATTGAAACCAAAGGTCAAAAGGTTGCAATCTTTGCCGTAAGTGCAAGTTTCAAAGACGCATCTAAAGCAGGTTACGAAACCAACACTTTAGAAGGTAGACCGGGCGTTAACTATATTGGACACGAAGATTTTTACCCCGTTCCTAAGGAATTGTTAGACCAACTTAAAGCCATTGCTAGCGCAACTCAAATCAACGCAGGACACGAGATGGACGTTGCAACCGGGTACGCTTTACCTGAACCGGAAGGCGTTTATTACTTTGGTGGAATTAAATTTACTTACGACGGATCTACAAGAAGAAGTAAATGCAACCAAAGAGATCTTGATAGAATAGTTAACGATATAAAAGAAGCAAAGAAGATTTACGATTACGTTTTGGTAGTAGTACATTGCCACGACGACAAGATTGCAGATCCTGAAATTCAACCCGAATATTTTGAAGATATGTCTAGGGCGTTCATAGATGCAGGCGCATCAGCAATGATAGGTGGTGGTACGCATCAATTAAGAGCGTTGGAAATTTATAAAGGTTGTCCTATTTTCTATTCGCTCGGCGACTTTATTTATCAAGGTATGAGAGTTCCACTTTTACCTGCAGACTTTATGATTAAATACGGTTGCGATATCAACGCTACTGCATGGGAAGGGCTTATGGCTCGTTCTAAAGGTGGTAAGATCGGTTTGCAAGCGTTTAGATCAAGTTTCTTGACCGTTATCCCCAAAATGACTTTTGAAGACGGCAAGATGGTTGCGTTGGAAATGATGCCTATCGTTGCAGGCTTTGAAAGAGAAGGCAAGATGAACGGGCTTCCTTACCACGCTAAAGGCGAAGAAGCAAAGGAAATTTTTGATATTTTAGATAGACTTTCTAAGCCGATGGGTACTAAACTCGTGTTAGAAAACGATATAATCAAATTCGTATTTTAAGACATGAAAAAAATTTACGATATAGTAGACGAATACAAGCAAATAATTTTAGATGCAGAAAGATTGCTTTGGACAATGCCAGAGCCAGGTTATAAAGAGTTTAAAACCCACGAATATATGGCAAACGCCTTTGAGGAAATGGGTTACGAACTTACTTATGCAGACGGGATAACGGGTTTTTGCACTACCGTTGATACGGGTAGAGAAGGCCCTACCGTTCTCATTTTGGCAGAGCTTGATTCTCTTATCAATTTCAAGCACCCTGACTGCGATAAGAATACGGGTGCAGTACATAACTGTGGGCATCACGCACAATGCGCAATCATGCTTGGCGTAGCGCATGCTCTTAAAAGAGAAGAAATCTTATCCGATCTTTGTGGAAAGATCAAACTTTGCGTAGTTCCTGCCGAAGAAGGTATAGAAGTAGGGTATAGAAAGGAACTTGTAAAGAAAGGCGTGATTAAATTTACTTCTGGTAAACCTGAATTTATTTCAAGACGTTTCTTTGACGACGTTGATATAGCCTTTATGGTGCACTTGACGGTGGAAAAGGACGAAAGAATAAAGTTCAAGTTGACTAAAGGTCATAACGGGGTTATTAGAAAGCACGTTAAAATTACGGGTAAATCTGCACACGCAGGCGCACACCCTTATAACGGCATAAATGCGCTTAACGCCGCAAACCTTGCTTTGCTTTCGGTTAACTCTTTAAGAGAAACTTTCAAAGAAGAAGATTTCGTTCGTTTCCACTCTATAATTACCAAGGGTGGGGATGCTGTTAACGCCGTTCCCGATAACGTAGAAATAGAAAGTTACGTTCGTGCGGCTAACCCTTTGGCAATGAAAAAGACTACTCAAATAATAAACCGTGCAATTTCAGCGTCTTGCGTTGCAATCGGCGCAAAGGCGCATATAGAAGATTTGCCGGGTAGCGAACCCCTTAACGAAGATGCAGGTCTACGCCAAGTGGCGTTAAAGGTGTTTGAAGATATCGCAGGTAAGGACGGTTACGTTTACGACGATACTTGGTTGGCGTCTTCTACCGATATGGGTGATTTAAGCACGCTTGTTCCATCTATACATATTTACACTACGGGCGCTGAAGGTGTTTCTCACGGTATTGATTATCGTGTAATAAGACCTTACGACGCTTGTGTGAACGGCGCAAAAGCAGAAGTTGGGTTGGCTTACGAACTTCTTAAAAACGGCGCTGAAAAGGCAAAAGAAGTTATTGCAAACTTTAAGCCTGTGTTTAGTTCTGTTGACGAATATCTTGAGCATAAGAATTCGCTTAATCTTAATAAAGACACGGTTGTTTACAACGACGACGGGACGATTACGATAGATTATAAAAACTAAGGATCATGGAACTATTTAGATTTGCTCATAACCACGAGCATCATGGCGTTAATAGGCAGAATATTGAAAAAAACCGTGTTGTTATCGGTAAACTTCTAATTTTCGCATGTTTTTTCTTGTATACTACGAGTATGGCGGCGAAAGGCGTGTTTGCCGCTCAAAGTAAGTTTATAAAAGAACTTTGGGAAATTGCCGACTATTCTCTAGTTAGCATGACGAACACTTTTTATTTTATTACTTACGGATTAGCGCAAGTTCTTCTATTCTTTATAATGAAGAAAATCAACGTTCGCAAATATATGATTTACAGCATACCCTTTGCCGCAATATCAATGATTTTGATGGGTACTGTAAACAATATTTATATGATGTGGTTGTTTTTCGGTTTGACGGGGGCTTTTCAAGCAGGTATTTACTGTGGTTGCACCTATCTCTTAACGGAAAATTTGCCTACTAAGTTGTTGTCGTCGGGCAACAAAGTTATGAATTTAGGTTATGCAGTTGGTTCTTTGATGGCTTACGGGCTTAGTGGACTTTGCGTTGGTGCAGGGGTTTGGCGTTTGCCGTATTTCTTGCTCGGTGGCTTGTTCTTCGTTGCCGTTATGATTTTTGCAATAATCGTTTCTTTGGCTACTAGATATAAAAGAATTAACGAAAAACTTGATCGCATGATAAAGTGGGACAACGTTAACGCTAGAACGAACGACTTTGAAGATAAACCGTTGTTTACTTTAGAAACTAAAAAGAAAATCGTGTTGTTCTACGTCGTAGATATGTTAATGGCTTTCTTTATTACCTGTCTATTCTATATGGTAATGAACTACATTACTTCTTTACTAGTAGACGTGCATGGTCTTCCTGACGATATATCAATTTACGTTTCAATGATTGCGCCTGCCGTTATTGCAATAGGACCTATCGTTGCGATAAGCATGTGCGAGAAAGATAGAGATTTTATTAGAGAAGGGCTTTATATGTTATTAGCAATCTTGCCTTTCCCGATACTTCTAGCGTTTTTCTACGATACGAATATGTTCGTAGCGTTAGGTTTGTCGTTAGTGTTTATCGTAATTGCAAACGGGGTAAAGTCGGTAGTTTTAAGCGTAATGTCTTTCCGTATGAGAAAGATAATCAATTCCGGTTCGTATAGTGCTATATCAAACGCATTAGCGTCGCTTGCCGCAGGCATAGCCCCCACGGTATCAGGGGCGATAATAGACGCAAAAGGTTGGCAAGCAAACTACTGGGCTATAACTATATTGATAGTATTGCTAATAATCGCAACCATAATAATAGATATTATCGTACGCAAAAGTTTTGCAAAAAAGTACGAAGTTAAAAATAATAAAATTTAGGAGAAAAGATATGGCTAAAATCAAAATCGGCTGGTCTGAAGTGGATATAACCCCAAATCAGAAAATAAGCCTTGCAGGTCAGTTTTACGAAAGAGTTTCAGACGTTGTTGAAAGTCGTCTTTACGCAACTGCTTTTGCGTTAGAAAGTGACGACGATCAAATGATTATCGTATCTTGTGATTTGGGTGGCGTTGCTCAAAACCTTAACCGTATGGTAAAAGAAAGATTAGAAGGTAAACTTCCTATCTCAACGGACAAGGTTATTTTAAGTGCAATCCACACGCATACTTCTTATACTTATAAACAACAAAGAACTTTGTCTTACGTAATACAAGACAATTATTTGAGAAAATCACTTCCTAAGGATATGGAATACCTTTCAAAGGTAAGTGGCGAAAAGTTTATGAGTCCAGAAGACGCTTTGCTTTTCCTTGCCGATAAAATTGCCGAAGCAGTATTAACTGCGTGGGAAAACAGAACCGAAGGTTATTATCAATGCGCTTTCGGTCGTGCGCCCGTAGGTATGTGCCGTAGGGCTGTTTACGACGACGGTTCTGCTAGAATGTGGGGGGAAACCAACCTTGCAAACTTCTCTCATTTAGAAGCCGGTAACGATTCGGGTATAGAACTTATGTACACCTTTGATAAGGACAAGCAAGTTAACGGTGTAATCGCAAATATCGCTTGTCCTGCGCAAGTAGTTGAACAAAGATATTTTATTTCTTCCGACTACTGGGGCAAGGTAAAAGAAAATCTTGAAAAGCAGTTTGGTAGAAAGATTTTCGTTCTTGGTCTTTGTTCTGCCGCAGGCGATCAATGTCCAAGAGATTTAATTCGTTGGGTAGAACCCGAAACCCCCGTTGAAGATCCTAACATCAACCACGAATTCCCGTTAGAAAGAAGACAAGACCCGTCTATGTACGATATTTCAGGGCTTAAGGTTGTTGGTAAGAGAATTTCTAATGAAATTTATAGCGTGTATGAAGACCTAGATCTTTCAAAGATGAAAGACGAAGGCATGCTTATACATAAGACGGTAGATATGGTGTTCCCACTTCGTAGGGTTACTATTGCCGAATACGAAGACGCTAAGAATAGAATAGACGATTTTATTGCTAAAAATCGTGGTAAGAGAGTTACTTACGAAGAAAATGCAAGGCTTTATATCTATTCAGGCATAGTTGATAGATACAATATACAACAAAAAATTAATTGCTTTACTGAAGAAATTCACCTTATCCGTTTTGACGATATTGCAATCGCAACCAACCCTTACGAATTGTTCCTTGATTACGGCAACCAAATTAGAGCAAGAAGCAAGGCAAAACAAACCTTCCTTATCCAACTTGCTTGTGGTTGTGGTGGATATTTGCCTACGGCTACGGCAGAAAAGGGCAGTCATTATTCGGCTTACGTAAGTAGTGGTACGACTGGTCACGAAGGTGGCGATATTTTAGTTAGAGAAACTTTAGAAACAATAAATAAAATGTTTGAATAAAAAAAGGAGAAAATTATGGCAAAAATTAAAATCGGCTGGTCTGAAGTGGATATAACCCCAAAACAGAAAATAAGCCTTGCAGGTCAGTTCTTTGAAAGAATTTCAGATGAAGTAGAATCACCTTTGAAAGTGGTTGCTATGGCTGTTGAAAGTGGCGACGATCAAATGATTATCGTTGGTTGCGACTTGGTTGCTATCGGTGTTAACCTTAATGATGCCGTAAAGGAAAGAGTTAAAGATAAAATCGATATTTCCACCGACAAGATCATCATTAGCGCAATTCACTCACACACTTCTTATCTTTATAGAAGAACGGGTGTTCTTTCAAAGAAACTTAAAGACGGTCTTAACGACACTTTAAGTTATCTCAAAACCGTACTTCCTAAGGATATGGAATATCAACCTTTGGTTAGCCGTGAAAAATGTTTAAGTCCTGACGACGCTTTAGAATTCTTAACCGAAAAGATTGCAGAAGCAATCGTTCTTGCTTGGAATAACAGAAAGCCTGCTTACTATCAAAACGCATTTGGTCGTGCAGTAGTTGGTATGAACCGTAGAGCGTGCTACGACGACGGCTCTGCTAAAATGTGGGGTGATACCAACATGGCTAACTTCGACGCTTTAGAAGCAGGTAACGATTCGGGTATAGAACTCATTTACACTTACGACGAAAACAAACAACTTACGGGTGTAGTAGCAAATATCGCTTGTCCTGCTCAAGTAGTTGAACATAGAAGTTACATTTCTTCAGACTACTGGGGTAAGGTAAGAGAAAACCTTGCTAAAAAATTCGGTAGAGATATTATGGTGTTAGGTCTTTGTTCGGCAGCAGGCGATCAATGTCCTAGAGATATTATCCGTTGGGTAAATCCCGAAACGCCTATCGACGACCCCAACATCAAGAGAGAAAACTATATTGAACGTAGGGCAGATCCTTCTATGTTTGACGTTTCTGGGCTTAAAGTTGTTGGTAAGAGAATTTCTAACGAAATTTATAGCGTATACGAAGATCTCGGCGACGACTTTAAGGATGAAGGTATTCTTATTCACGAAACCGAAGTTCTTTCACTTCCACTTCGCCGTGTAACTATTGAAGAATACAATAACGCTATTGAAGCGATTGACCGTTTTATTGAAAAGAACCGTGGCAGACGTGTATCTTTTGAAGATAACGCCGCTATGCACGTTCACGCAGGGACAATCAACCGTTATAAAGTTCAACAAACGATTAACACTATGGAAACGGAAATTCACTATATCCGTTTTGGTGATATCGCAATCGCAACTAACCCGTTTGAATTGTTCCTTGATTACGGTAACCAAATCAGAGCAAGAAGTAAGGCAAAACAAACCTTCCTTATTCAACTTGCTTGTGGTAGCGCAGGATACTTGCCAACCAAAAAGGCAGAAGAAGGCAGTCACTATTCAGCATACGTAAGTAGTGGTATTACCGGTCATGTTGGTGGGGATATTCTTGTAAGAGAAACCTTAGAACACATTAACAAAATGTTTTAATAAAAGTTAAAAAGCGAGAAATCGCAAAAAATAAAAAAAAGAAAAAAAATTATTTTTAAAGGAGAACTTTAACTATGGAATTCAAAGTATTTCAAAAAGAAATCGAACTACAATCAAGAGGCTGGATACCCACTTTCCACGACATCAGAAAAGAAATT
>JAZOMV010000026.1:0-11339 GCA_045654165.1 Christensenellaceae bacterium | reverse complement strand
AGACGTTGTTGCAGGTGTTCGTACTCCTATGCCTATCGCTCAAATGGCTGAAAAGTTCCCAGAAGCATTCAAACAATTTGAAAACGTTTGCAAAATCTTAGAAGATCACTATAGAGATATGCAAGATATGGAATTTACCGTAGAACACGGCAAACTCTATATGTTACAAACCAGAAACGGTAAGAGAACGGCTGCCGCTGCTCTCAAAATCGCTTGCGATCTCGTTGACGAAGGTATGATCAACGAAAAGCAAGCAGTTCTTATGATCGATCCTAGAAACCTTGATACACTTCTTCACCCACAATTCGACGCTAAGGCGTTGAAAGATGCTAAACCTGCTGCTAGAGCACTCGGCGCATCTCCCGGTGCTGCTTGTGGTAAAATCGTTTTCACGGCTGAAGACGCTAAGGTTTGGAAGGCTAACGGTGAAAAGGTTATTCTCGTTCGTCTTGAAACCTCACCTGAAGATATCGAAGGTATGAAAGCATCACAAGGCATCTTGACTGCTCGTGGTGGTATGACCTCTCACGCAGCCGTTGTTGCTCGTGGTATGGGTACTTGTTGTGTTTCCGGTTGCTCTGCAATCACCAACTTCGACGAAGAAAACAAGACTTTCGTTCTTTCTGGCAAAACTTATAAAGAAGGGGATATCATCTCTATCGACGGTTCTACCGGTAACATTTACGACGGCGCTATCGCTACCGTAGACGCTACTATTTCTGGCGACTTCGGCAGAATTATGGCTTGGGCAGATAAGTATCGTGCTCTTGGCGTTAGAACTAACGCAGACACGCCTAAGGATGCTGCTAAGGCTCGTGAACTCGGCGCAGAAGGTATCGGTCTTTGCCGTACCGAACACATGTTCTTTGAAGGCAACAGAATTGACGCTTTCCGTGAAATGATTTGTGCTGATACCGTTGAAGAAAGAGAAACTGCTCTTGAAAAAATTCTTCCTATGCAACAAGGTGACTTCGAAAAACTTTACGAAGCGCTTGAAGGCAACCCTGTTACTATCCGTTTCTTAGACCCACCGCTTCACGAGTTCGTTCCTTCTACTGAAGAAGATATCGCAGCTCTTGCAAAAGCGCAAGGCAAAACGGTTGCTCAAATTAAAGACATTATTTCGGCATTACACGAAGCAAACCCAATGATGGGTCACCGTGGTTGTCGTTTGACCGTTACTTATCCTGAAATCGCTAAAATGCAAACTAAAGCAGTTATTCGTGCTGCTATTAACGTTCAAGCTAAACATCCTGATTGGAAAGTTGTTCCTGAAATCATGATCCCGTTAGTTGGCGAAGCAAAGGAATTAAAGTATGTTAAGAATATCGTAGTTGCAACTGCTGATGAAGAAATTGCTAATGCAAAATCTAGCCTTAAGTATGAAGTTGGTACTATGATCGAAATTCCTAGAGCATGTATTACTGCAGACGAAGTTGCTAAAGAAGCAGAATTCTTCTGTTTCGGTACTAACGACCTTACCCAAATGACTTACGGTTTCTCTCGTGACGACGCAGGTAAGTTCTTAGACGCATACTATACTGCTAAGATTTTCGAAAACGATCCGTTTGCAAAGATCGACCAAAACGGCGTAGGCAAACTTATGGATATGGCAGTTAAACTTGGTAGAAGTATCCGTGCAGATATGCATTGTGGTATTTGTGGCGAACACGGTGGCGACCCTGCATCAATCGAGTTCTGTCATAAGATCGGTCTTTCTTACGTATCTTGCTCACCTTTCCGTGTGCCGATCGCAAGACTTGCAGCCGCACAAGCAAACCTTAAAAATCCTAGATAGTTATATCTAAATTGAAAAGACCACTTGAAAAAGTGGTCTTTTTTTGATTTAAAGTGGCAAAAATATTCAAAATAGATTGATTTTTACGTTTTTAATTGACATATTAGTTAAAAAGAAGTATAATAAATAAGGTTTTATTTAAAATGTGAAAATTTGTACGGGGGAGTTTTGCAAGTGAAAAGGCAAAAACAAGAAGTTTTGTTTGATCATACCGTTATTCACGAAGATGCGTTCTACGACGAATACGTGAAAAATTTCAAACAAAACAACAAGAAAAGAAAAGCATATCGTTTTTTTAAAAGAATTTGCGATCTTTTTTTTGCGTTCTTGTTCCTTATAATATTTTCGCCAGCAATGCTTATTATTGCAATAGCGATAAAATGTGATTCTAAAGGCCCTATCATTTTCAAGCAAGAGCGAGTTGGGCAAAACGGAAAAATATTTAAATGTTATAAATTCCGTTCAATGAAAATTGAAGCACCAAAGAATTGCGCAACGTCTTGTTTGCAAAGTCCCGAACGATATTGGACCAAGGTAGGAAAAGTTTTAAGAAAATTATCTTTAGACGAGTTGCCTCAATTATGGTGTATATTTATTGGTAAAATGTCGTTCGTTGGGTATAGGCCACTTATTTTATCAGAGAAAAAATGTAATGATTTAAGAGATAAATTAGGTGTTTTTACGTTGAAACCAGGTATTACCGGTTTTGCTCAGGTGCATGGTAGAGATGACGTGTATTATAAAAACAAAGCATTGTTAGACGCTGAATACGTAAAAAGAGCGAATTTGTTTTTCGATGCAAAATTATTGTTTCAAACCGTTGGTGTCGTTTTAAGAAAAGAAGGTAATGATGCAAATAAATAAAAATAGTCTTCGTTTTTTCTAACGAAGACTATTTTTATTTAGATTTTATTAATTTTTTTAATTTTGTATATAATTTGTTGCCTAAAATTTTTCTAATAAACAATTTAAATTTTTCTTTTTTAGATAGCCAACTACCTTGGTAACGATGTATAGAGTAGGTGTTGTCTGTAATAGTTATTTTACCAGTAATCATATCTTGTGGGCAAAAATATTCAGAAGGAAAGATCGTTGTTTCGCAAATTTGTTGTTTAGAATTATTAAGAACTAATCCTAAACTTTTTAAAATGTTTGTTTCGCGAACACAAACGGTGTTAGTGTTTAGTTTACCGCCTTCTAAAATAAATTTATCTTGTTCGTAAGAGTCAAGCATCATCTTGCATATTTGATCACCTTTACACGCTCCACGAATTAAACCGCTATTTAAAGAAGTTTTGCTTTCAAAGCCAACAAAAGTGTTTGGAAGATCGTTAATAGATTTTATAATTTCAACGTCTGTATCAAGATAAATACCGCCAAAATTATATAGAATATAAAATCTGCAATAATCGGAAACAAACGCCCATTTTTTTGTTTGGTAAGCTTCTTTAACGTAAGCACAACAATTTACGTCGAAATTATCTTCGTTCCACTCTTTAATTTCATAATCGGGGCAGAACTTTTTCCAACTGGTAATGCATTTTTTAAAAATTTTTGGCTTTTTGTTTTTACCAAACCAACAGTAGTGAATAGTTTTCATTGATTTTCCTTTTTTGAGTATTTATAAAAGCATCTAAATTTTAATAAAAATCTTGCGTGTAAGAATAAAAAAAGTTTAAGTTTCATTTTTTTAGGTATTTTCTTTAGGTCGGCCTTGTATTCTTTTTGAAAATTTTTAAGAATTGAAAGTATTGTGGGTTTTAACTCTTTTTTAAATTCAAAGTAAAGGCAAGTAAGTGTTGAAATGTAAGACGATAATGCGTTAATATATAAAGCACAATTAATATTTTTAAAGAATTTGCACCTATCGTTAAGAGCGTCAAAAACATATAGGTGTTTTTCTGTTTTATTTTGCCCCATTATACTGTTTGGGCGTATAAGATAAAAGTACAAAGGGTTATGGCAGAAACATATTCTATTACATTTACTTAAAACATGGTGGGCAATAAATTCGTCTTCGTGTATTTTACCTACGGGGTAACGAATGCCCGTTGATTTAAATAAACTTGTTTTGTAAAGTTTGTTCCATGCAACTATAAACAGCATTCCTTTATTATAGAAATTAGATAATATTTCTTCATTATTGAATATTTCAAGATAAGAATTATTGTTTTGCAAAGTGTTTGATTTGCGGTTTTCAAAAACTTTTTGAAAACCACATATAGAAATATCTGAGTTTGAAGATATTAAATTATTATATAAAATATCAACAAAGGTTTCATGGATATAATCGTCACTGTCAACAAAACAAAGATATTTCCCAGAAGCAAGTTCAATGCCTGCGTTTCGAGCATCGGAAAGCCCACCATTTTTTTTGTGAATAACCTTAATTCTTTTATCTTTATTTGCAAAATCATCGCAAATAAATGGGCAGTTGTCAGGGCTGCCATCGTCAACTAAAATTATTTCAAGGTTTTTATAAGTTTGGTTAATAATAGAGCTAATACATTTATTCAAATATTGTTCAACGTTATATATAGGAACAATAACGGATATTAAATCTTTTTGCATATTTATCTCCTTGAATACATTATATCAAAAAAAAATAAAAAAGTCTCAATTTTTTTGTTTTTTTTAATTTTTGTTTGATAAAAAAGCAATTTATAGTATAATTAAAATATATTGAATAATTTAAGGTGTTTTATGTTGAAAAAAATTCTTACAAAAATTAAGAGAATTATATATAAACCTATTTTTACTATTAAATTTCTTTTATCTAAAAATTTGCGGGAGTATAAAAAGACTTTTCTTCCTAAAATTATTTTATTAGATTATCCTACGCATGACAATCTTGGGGATAGGGCTATTACGGAAGCTGAAAAGCAATTTATAGGAAAAATACAGCAAAATAAAGACTTTTATTTATTTTCATATAGCGAGTGCAGATGTTTTAATAGAATTATAAAAAAATATGTTTCAAATAACGATGTGATTTTTTTGCAGGGAGGGGGTTTTTTAGGATCTCTTTGGAGAAATGAGCATGATTTGGTTATAAATCTATTAAAAACTTATAAAAAAAATAAAATAATAATATTTCCACAAAGTGTTTTTTTTGACAAAAACGATGACGTGTTGAAACAAGAATTTATAGGAGTCATTGAAGATTGTAAAGATTTAACGATTTTTGTTAGGGAACAAAATTCGTACAACTTTTTAATGACGTTAAACTTGAATTGTAAAGTTATTCTTTCTCCAGATATTGTCTTAAATATCGATTATAAAGTTAAGTCCGAATTGCGAAATGGAAAGGTATTAACTTGTTTTAGAAAAGATAAAGAAAAAAAGCAAAATACGGAAGAGATTGCTTTAATGCTAAAATCCTATGGCTATAATTTTGATGAAACGGATACCATATACGGCAAGAAGGTTGTTGATGGAAGAAAGGCAGTGTACGAAAAACTAGATCAATTTTCTCAATATAGTTTGGTTGTTACAGACAGGTTGCACGCAATGATTTTCGCAACCGTTACGGGGACGCCTTGTATCGCTTTTGACAATTTAAGCAAAAAAGTTTCTGGTGTTTATGAATGGATAAAACATTTGGATTATGTTAAGTGTATAGAGCAAAAAGAATTTAATAAGGAGTTGACTGACGCTTTATTTTCTTTAAGATCTTATGAATATGATAGAACGTTTTGTGAGCAATACTTTGAAATAATTAGTGAATTAGTTGAAGAAAAAGATGAAAGTAAATAATACGAGACAAGAGAATTCTGTTCGAAACTCAATATTTGGAATTGTAGCGCAATTTGCGCATTTGATATTGTCGTTTATTTGCCGAACACTTTTGATAAGGAAGTTAGGGGCGGAAATTCTTGGTATAAATGGTTTATATACCGACATTTTAAACTTGTTATGTTTGGCAGAGTTGGGGCTAGGCAATGCTTTATTAGTAGGATTATATAAGCCACTAAAAGAAAATGATCAAAATAAAATAACTACCCTAATCAAGTATTATGCAAAATTGTATAATGGTATTACCTTATGCGTTTTTTTGGTTGGGTTGATTTTATTGCCAGTTTTACCATTTATTGTTTCAAATGACGTGGTTATTTCAAATAGAGATTTATATTTATACTATTTGATTTTCTTGATGAATACTTGTTTAAGTTACGTTTTGTGTTATAAACAGACTATTATTAATGCGGATCAAAAGAATTTTATTATTAAGGTTTCTAATCTAATTTTTAATATTATAAGTTTTTCTGTTCAAATATTGGTTTTGATGTTGTTGCCAGATTATAAGACATATTTAGCAGTTGCTGGCGTATTTGTTTTGTCACAAAATATTGTTTTGAATTTTGTTGCAAATAAAATGTATCCTTATTTGAAAACGAGAACGGAAAGCGGTTTATGTAAAGACGAAAAACAAAGTATAAAAAAAAATATAATAAGTATTTTCTTTTATAAAATAGGCGTTGCGATATTGACAAGTACGGATAATATTCTTATTTCGTCATTAGTTGGGACGTTGGTTGTAGGATATTATTCAAATTATAGTTTGTTGACGGTTTCTGTAACGAGTTTTATTTCAATAATAATACATGCAATTTATTCTAGTGTAGGTGATTTAACAACTGAAAATAATTCAGAGAAAGCATATTTCATTTTTAATTTTCTATTATTGCTTTTTCAATATATAGCAGTTTTTTGTACTGTTTGTTTATTTACGTTGTTAGACGATTTTGTTTTGTTGTGGCTTGGTTTGGATTTTGTTCTTTCAAAAGACGTTGTGGTAGTAATATGTTTGTCTTTTTATTTAAATATTGTTGTGACGCCTGTGTGGGTATATAGGGAAAACTATGCTTTGTTTAATCAGGTTAAATATCTCATGTTGTTGGCGGCTATAATAAATATCATATTATCAATTGTTTTGGGACTGTTGTGGGGCTTATTTGGAATTTTAATTTCGACTGTAGTTGCAAAACTTATAACTATATATATTAATGAGCCAAACATTCTTTTTAAAAAAATATTTAAAAAGAATGTTTCAAACTATTTTGTAAAACAATTTGTTTGTTTAGTTATTTGTGGTGCACTTTCTTTTGGAATAGACGTTATGTATGATGTTTTTTTAGTGAATAATTTTTGGACTTTGATATTAAAGGTTGGCGTGAACTTTGTTTTAGTAAGTGTATTATTTACGATTGCGACATTTAAGACAAAGGAATTTAAATATGGAATTAGTGCTATAAAAAATATTTTTTTCAAATTAAAAAACGGAAAGAGCAAAGAGATTAAAAATGACAAAACCTAACAGTCAATTAAAAGCAGGGGCGATTATTTCGTACGTTCAGATTTTCCTGCACATGATAATTTTATTCGTAAGCACGCCTATACTTCTTAAGGGTATGGGGGATAGTGAGTATGGTCTTTTTCAAACGCTATATTCAATTATATCTATGCTTTCTATATTGAGTTTGGGTTTTGGACAGGCGTATATAAGATATTTTGCAAGGTATAAAACTGAAGAAGCTCAAGAAAAAATAGATAAGTTAAACGGTTTGTTTTTGCTTGTTTTTACAATTATTGGCATTGTTGTACTTGCATGCGGGTTGTTTTTGGCTTTTAATTTAAAACTCGTTTATAGTGATGGGTTGACGGCGAAAGAATACGAAACAGGAAAAGTATTAACTATTATTTTTACTTTTACGCTTATGTTGTCCTTTCCCCGTAGTGTGTTTGCGAATATTATTTCTGCACACGAACGGTTTGTAGTTTTAAAATTATTAACGCTTATATCAGCGTGCGCTTCGCCGTTGCTTTCAATGCTTGCCGTTATGATTGGTGGTAAGTCTATCGTTGTGGCGTTAGTTGGGCTTGGTTCGGCGTTTATTTTAGATTCTGCATACGTTTTATACGTGTTTTTTAAACTTAAATGTAAATTTGTTTTTCACGGCTTTGAAAAAGGTTTATTTAAAGAAATTTTAGTATTTACGTCGTTTATTGCAATAAATCTTATCGTTGATCAGGTTAATAATAGCATTGGTAAAATTTTGCTTGGCCGTTATAGCGGCACGGTTGCCGTTGCTGTTTATTCGGTTGCGTATACGGTTTATTTGGCGTACATGTCTTTTTCTACTTCTGTTTCCGGTGTGTTTACGCCTAGGGTTCACAAGATGGCGACGGAATTTAAAGATGACGAGAGTAAACTTAAAGTTGGCTTTACCGAGTTGTTTACAAAAGTCGGTAGAGTTCAGTATATAATTCTTGCATTAATCGTTAGTGGCTTTGTGTTTTTTGGCCAACCGTTTATTAAAATTTGGGCAGGCGCAGATAAGTGGGAAGCCTATTACGTTGCTATAATCTTAATGATAGCGGCTACGATTCCTTTCATGCAAAATTTGGGAATTGAAATCCAACGCGCGCTAAATAGGCATCAATTTAGAAGTATTGTGTATATAGGTATGGCAATTTTGAACGTGGTTGCCACGATATTCTTGAGTCAAGAATACGGTGCAATCGGTGCGGCAATCGGTACTGCTGGTTCTTTGGTAATTGCGAACTGCTTTATAATGAATATCTACTACCACAAAAAGTGTTACATAAATATTTGGGCGTTTTGGAAAAGTATTTTAAGATTATCGCTTGGGCTTATAATTCCTATAGCTTTCGGCGTTTGCATTATGCTATTTATTCCGTTATCTAATATATGGATAATGCTTGCTTTGATTTGCGCTTATGCGCTTGTGTATTGTGGGTCAATGTGGCTATTCGGTATGAATAATTTTGAAAAAGATTTAATTCGAAAGCCTATTAAAAAAATAATCGGTAAATTCATAAAGAAAAAGCCGAACCAAGAATAAAAACTTGCCGTCTGTAAAAGACGGCTTTTTTTATAAAAAAGTAGGTTTTTTATTCATTTAAATTTAAAAAACGCTTAAAAACCCTTGCTATAATAGGGGGATTGTGCTAAAATATATAAGCAAAAATTCGCACTTGCGTATTTATAGGCGTTCGTGTTCTCTAAAAAAATTAAGTCGAGAGAAAGTAGCCTATAAAAAAAGAGTACGCAAGGAGGAATAACGGAGGAATTTATTATGGCAGTTATCACAATGAAACAGCTCTTGGAAACAGGCGTACACTTCGGTCACCAAACCAAGCGTTGGAACCCCAAGATGAAAAAGTACATCTATGGCGAAAGAAACGGTATTCACATTATCAACCTTGAACAAACGGTTGAACTCATTGAAAAAGACGTTTATCCTTTCGTAGTAGACATTGCAAAACAAGGCAAGAGCGTACTTTTCGTTGGTACTAAAAAGCAAGCTCAAGAAGCAATCAAAGAAGAAGCAGAAAGATGTGGACAATACTACATCAATGCAAGATGGCTTGGTGGTACTTTAACCAACTTCAAAACCATCAGATCTAGAGTTGACAGACTTAACAAGTTAAACAACATGGAAAAAATGGGCGAATTCGATCTTCTTCCCAAGAAAGAAGTTGCTCTCTTAAAGCAAGAAATGGAAAAACTCGAAACCAACCTTGGTGGTATTAGAGAAATGAGAACTCTTCCTGGTTTAATGTTTATCGTTGACCCTAGCCAAGAAGATATCGCAGTAGCAGAAGCTAGAAAGCTCAACATCCCGATCGTAGCAATTACCGATACTAACTGTGACCCCGATCTTATCGATCACGTAATCCCTGGTAACGACGACGCTATTAGAGCAGTAAAACTTATCGCATCAGTAATTGCAGACGCAGTTATCGAAGCAAACCAAGGCGAACAAATGGAAGCTCCTGCAGAAGAAGCTACCGAAGTTGCTGAACAAGCAGAATAATTAAATATAAGATAAGGAGATATAAATATGTTTACAAGTAAAGACGTAATGGAACTCCGTAAAAAGACCGGTGCAGGCGTTGCTGACTGCCAAAAGGCTCTTAAAGAAACCAACGGCGATATGGAAAAGGCTGTTGACTTCTTGAGAGAAAAAGGTATTGCAACTGCTGCTAAAAAGGCATCTAGAATCGCTGCAGAAGGCATTGTTGCTGCAAAGATCGAAGGTAATACCGGTGTTCTCGTAGAAGTAAACTGCGAAACCGACTTCGTTGCAAAGGGCGAACAATATCTTGCTTTCGTTAATAGCGTAGCAGAATACGTAATCGCTAACGATATCGCTGATAACGAAGCGCTTATCGCTGCAAAGAGCGAAGAAACGATCGCTGCAACTGCAAAGATCGGTGAAAAGATCGCTATCCGTCGTTTTGCTAAATTCACGACCGACGCAGGTCTTGTTGAAAGTTATATCCACATGGGTGGTAAAGTAGGTGTTTTAGTAGAAGTTGAAGGTTGCACTTGTGACGGGGCAAGAGAACTTGCTCACGACGTTGCTCTTCAAATCGCTGCTGCTAAACCCTTGTACTTGAACGCATCAGAAGTTCCTGCAGACGTTCTTGAACACGAAAAGGAAATTTTAAGAGCGCAAGCACTTAACGAAGGTAAGCCTGCTCAAATCATTGACAGAATGGTAGAAGGTAGAGTTAAGAAGTATTACGAAGAAGCTTGTCTTTTGAACCAAGCATTTGTTAAAGATCCTTCTATGACCATTGAAAAGTACGTAAAGGCTGTTGGTGATAAGATGGGTAAAACTCTTTCTATCAAACGTTTCGTTCGTTTCGAAATGGGCGAAGGCTTAGAAAAGAGAAGCGATAACTTTGCAGAAGAAGTTGCTGCTCAAATGAAGAAATAATTAAAACAAAAAAATGGCGTAGCGACTTTCCGTTTGCTACGCCATAATTGTATAATAAAGACTATGAAAGAAAAAGATTTTTTCTTTTCTCGCTCGTTGGGAAAAACTGATCTTAATAAACCGTACGAACAAACGGATTTTTATACTTTTTGGTGTAGAACGGTTAACACGAAGCTAGAGAAATGGAACGTGAAAGAGCACGCTCATTCTTTTTTCGAATTGCATTATTGCCTTTGTGGGAATAGCGTGGTGGTGGTAGACGGTAAAGAGTATACGCTCGTGCCTAACACCTATCTAATAATCCCACCTAAAACCAACCATAAAATAGTTTTTGAAACTCAAGATTTTTGCAAATTCATTTGGGGTTTTAGCCTTAATGAAAAAAATTCGTTTTTAGACCAAATAATTAAGCATTATAAAAGTCAAATATTGTTTACTTCTAGCGAAGAAATGCTTAACGCAATAAAAACGGCTATCGTTTACGCTGACAAAAAAGAGTTTGGTTCGTATAGAATAGTTAAAGATAGTTTATTCAAAATATTCGCTTGTACGTTAGATAAAATTGCAGGGTTGGGGCAAGACATACCGTTCAAAGATGAGAAAAACTACGTCCAACTCTTTCAAAAATTTATTGCCGAAAATCTTTCAACGGGCGTTAGCGTTGAACAAGTTGCAACGTTTTTCCGTATAAGCAAGGGTGCGCTTAATTCTATTTGCGTAAAAGAGTGTGGCATGACTTTTAGACAATTAAAAATAAAGGCGCAATTAGAACGAATTAGAGAGTTGTTAAA
>JAZOMV010000025.1:0-4850 GCA_045654165.1 Christensenellaceae bacterium | reverse complement strand
TTATAAACAAAGGAGTATTGTTATGGCTAGAACAACTGCGCAATGGCGCAAAAGTATGCAACTTAAACTCGATTACAATAATATGATGGCTGATTATATCGGCGAAAAAGAAGGTTTTACCGATAAAGATATTAAGATTTACGAAAAATCTTATGCAATTCCTGCATTAAAAGCCGTTCAAGCAAATCGTGGAACAGGTATGATGGGTTGGACGGAATTACCTTATAATCAAGAAGAAATCGTGGCAGATATTAAAGAAACTGCTAAAAACATTAGAAAGAACTTTGACAATTTCGTAGTTCTCGGAATAGGTGGTTCTGCTTTAGGCCCAACAGCCGTTTTCCAAGCACTTTGTCATCTTCGTCACAACGAACTTTCAAAAGCAAAAAGAAAAGCACCAAAACTTTACGTAGAAGATAACGTAGATCCAGAAAGAATGGTTGCTCTTTTAGACGTTCTTGATCTTGATAAAACCATGTTTAACGTTGTAACTAAGAGTGGTGCAACAAGTGAAACTATGGCTCAATATCTTATTATTATGAAGTTATTGAAAGATAGATATGGCGATAAGGCAAACGAACACATGATCGCAACCACTTCTGAAAATAAAGGTAATCTTATAAAAATTGCTAAACAAGAAAATCTTAAAACTTTCTATATACCTGACGGCGTAGGTGGTAGATTCTCTGAACTTTGTCCCGTAGGTCTTTTACCTGCAGCAGTTGTTGGTATTGACATTAAACAAATGCTTGAAGGCGCTGCATACATGGATAAATTGTGTAAAAACAAAGATTTAAAGAAAAATCCTGCTTTGATTTCAGCACTTCTTGAAGTTTTGGCTATGAATAATGGTAAAAATATTTCCGTTATGATGCCTTATGCAGATAGTCTTAAATACGTTGCCGACTGGTATTGTCAATTATGGGGCGAAAGCTTGGGTAAGGCAGTTGATAACGAAGGGAACGAAGTGTTTGTTGGACAAACCCCTGTAAAAGCATTAGGCGTAACCGACCAACACTCACAAGTTCAATTATATAGAGAAGGTCCTTTTGATAAAGTTATTACCATTATTGCTGTTGAAAACTATCGTAGTACAGTTGAAATCAGTAAGGGTTGTGAAGATATTCCAGACGTGTCGTTCCTTTGTGGACATACCATGAACGAACTTATTAACGCTGAAAGAGAAGCAACCGAATACGCTCTCACAACGGCTCAAAGATTAAATTATACGATAACCCTTCCTGAAGTTAACGCATTTACCATCGGTCAACTTCTATTTATGTTTGAAATGGAAACTGCGTTTGCAGGTGCTATGTTAAATATCAATACTTTCAACCAACCGGGTGTAGAAGGTGGTAAAAACGCTACTTACGCACTTTTTGGCAAAAAAGGTTACGAAGCAACTAAAGCTGAAATGGACAATGCGCCAAAGAAAAATCCTAAGTATGTAGTATAAGGAATTTTTTATGTTGCAAAAAAAGAAAGTTTCAAAACCTGACAATCAAGAATTGCCATCATATTTATTTCATCAAGGCACAAATTTTTCGGCTTACGAATTTATGGGGGCTCATTTTGCCATTTGTGATAACAAAAAAGGCGTTATTTTCAGAACTTGGGCTCCTAATGCTGAAAAAGTGTCTGTAGTTGGTGATTTTAATTCTTGGAATCCTTCATTAAACGTTATGCAAAAAGTAACCGAAGGGGGTATTTTTGAAACTTTTATACAAGGTTTAAATCAATTTGATAACTATAAGTTTGCCGTTTTTTCAAACGGAACAACTTTTTTAAAAGCCGATCCTTATGCGTTCTTTTCTGAAAAAAACGGCACGGCTTCTAAAATATACGATCTTGAAGGTTATAAATGGAAGGACGACGATTTTGTAAAATCTAGATCTAGACCTTACGATAAACCTATGAACGTTTACGAAGTTAATTTAGGGTCTTGGAAACAAAAAGAAAACGGTGAGTTTTATTCATACGTAGAACTTGCCGACAAACTTGTTTCTTACGTTGTCGATATGGGTTATACTCACGTTGAATTAATGCCTTTAACTGAATATCCGTTTGACGGGTCTTGGGGTTACCAAGTAACGGGATATTTTTCAGTTACGTCAAGATTTGGTGAACCAAAAGACTTTATGTATCTTGTGGATAAATTCCATCAAAAAGGTATAGGTGTTATTCTTGACTGGGTACCTGCTCATTTTCCTAAAGATGCACACGGTTTATATGAGTTTGACGGTTATCCTTGTTATGAAAATCAAGGTTGGGATAGGCAAGAACATAAAACTTGGGGAACAAGACTTTTTGATTTAGCCAGAAATGAAGTTCAAAGTTTTTTAATTTCAAGCGCTCAATTCTTTTTTGATAAATTCCATATAGATGGACTTAGAGTTGATGCCGTTGCATCAATGTTATATCTTGATTATGACAGGAAACCAGGCGAGTGGATTCCTAATAAATACGGCACTAATTTTAATTTAGAATCGATAGAATTTCTTAAAAAATTAAATGCTCATATTTTTGGCAAATATCCGTACGCTTTAATGATTGCAGAAGAATCAACTTCTTTTGCAATGATAACTAAACCCGTAGACGTTGGTGGGTTAGGTTTTAATTTTAAATGGAATATGGGGTGGATGAACGATTCGCTTTCATATATGCAATGCGATCCGTATTTTCGTTCAGGTAATCACGATAAATTAACTTTTTCAATGTATTATGCTTTTAGCGAAAATTTTGTTTTGCCGATATCTCATGATGAAGTAGTTCACGGTAAAAAATCTTTGATAGATAAAATGCCGGGCGACAACTGGGAAAAGTTTGCAAATTTAAGAACTTTTATGCTATACATGTTTGCTCATCCCGGTAAAAAACTTAATTTCATGGGCAATGAGTTTGGTCAGTATAGAGAGTGGGATTATAGTAATGGATTAGAATTTTTTATGCTTGATTTTCCACTTCATAAAAAACTTCAATATTTTTCTAAACGATTAAATAAAATTTATGCTAATTGCACGCCTCTTTTTGAAATAGACGATTCTTGGGAAGGTTTTCAATGGATATCAGCTGATGAAAAGGATAATAACGTTATATCTTTCAAGAGAATTGACAAAAAAGGCAATCAATTGATATTTATCGGTAATTTTTCTGGTTGTGATTATCCTATTTACAGACTAGGTTTAGAACAAGGAACATATAAAATTATAATGAGCACGGATGATAAACGCTTCGGGGGGAGTGGAAAAATCATTAGAAAGACTTTAACTACAACAAAAAACCGTGCACATGGAAAAAATTATTCCATATTGCTTAAAATCCCAAAACTTACGGGATTATATTTAACAAAAATAAAATAATTTAAGGAGTACATATATGATAAGGAAGAAAAAATGTGTAGCAATGCTTTTGGCTGGGGGACAAGGTAGCCGTTTGTATGCATTGACAAACAACATAGCAAAACCTGCAGTTTCTTTTGGTGGAAAATATAGAATTATTGATTTTCCACTTTCAAACTGTGTTAATTCAGGCATAGATACTGTAGGTGTTCTAACGCAATATCAACCTTTATTTTTGAACAAATATATAGGAAAAGGGCACCCATGGGATCTTGATAGAACTTTTGGTGGCGTTTATATTTTACCACCGTATCAAGGTAAAACTAGATCGGATTGGTATAAAGGAACGGCTAACGCAATATATCAAAACATTAATTTCTTAAAACAGTATGATCCCGATTACGTTTTAGTGCTTTCCGGTGACCATATTTATAAAATGAATTATTCAACAATGTTGAATTATCACATCTTAAACGGTGCTGATTGCACCATTGCTGCCATAGAAGTTCCTATGGAAGAAGCGTCAAGGTTTGGTATTTTAAACACAAATCCCGACGGATCAATTTATGAATTTGAAGAAAAGCCTAAAAATCCAAAATCAAATCTTGCTTCAATGGGAATTTATATTTTCTCAGCAAAAAAACTTTATCAATATTTAACTGAAGACGATAAAGATCCAAACTCAAATAATGACTTCGGTAAAAATATACTTCCTACCATGTTAGAATCCGGCGAAAAAATGATGGCCTATAAATTCCAAGGGTACTGGAAAGACGTAGGAACGGTTGATTCACTTTACGAAGCAAATATGGATTTGCTTGGTGATAACCCCGTGTTTGACGTGACGGATAATTCTTGGAAAATTCAATCAAGAAGCCCGTTAGCGCCACCACATTTTATAGGTGAAGGTGCAAAAACCGATAATAGTATAATTATGTCGGGTTGCGAAATTTATGGTTCGGTAGAAAATTCAATCCTTTCAAGCGACGTTGTTATTGCTAAAGGTGCAATAGTAAAAAATAGTATCATTATGTCAGACGTATACGTTGATGAAAATGCCGTTATTGAATATTCTATCATAGATGAAAACACTATAATAGGTAAAAATGCAAAAGTCGGTGAAAGCGTAGATAAAGCCAAAGGGGTTACCCTTCTTGGTAGAGATATTAGAATAGACGACGGGGTTATTATTAATTCTGGGGATATTATTGACAAAGACGTTATTAGGGAGGCAAAGTAATATGAGAGCTGTTGGTATTATATTTTCAAATATACACGATAATAACGTTCCTGAACTTGCAAGAATAAGAACGCTTGGCTCAATTCCTTTCGGTGGTAGATATAGATTAATAGATTTCCCACTTTCAAATATGGCAAATTCAGGGATTGATACGGTTGGTATTATTACAAAAAGCAATTATCAATCATTAATGGACCACGTTGGTAGTGGTAAGGAATGGGATTTAGCGAGAAAAGACGGTGGTGTTATTATTTTGCCACCTTACGGCGATA
>JAZOMV010000024.1:0-10140 GCA_045654165.1 Christensenellaceae bacterium | reverse complement strand
CAAAAATAATTCCAAATTGAAATTTTTCGAGCAAAAATTTAAGTATTCTTTTGGGCTTAAAATTTAGCCATTTTGAAATCAATAATTCCAAATCAATTCCAGCGTATTAATACGAACTACCAAAAATTGCACTTTTTTGGGGTTTTAACCCCTATTTTTGCCACTTTTTGAGCATTTTAACGATAAAATGCCGACTCTACTCAGCCCTTAGGAGGGCTCCGTTATATCCGTTTAACTATGAGCAGATTTTATTAAATTTTTATCGTTTTGACTCTATCTAATACTTATTTTTATTCCGCTTATTATTCCAAAAAATAAGCTCTTTTTTCTATTCCGTTTCAAAACGACTTTTACACGCTTTTGGAATAGTTTAAGTATTCGATTGTGTCAATTTTGCCCTTTTTTAGGGGTGTTATTCCGCATCAATTCCGCATCGGGTTAATACATATCCAAAACTCGTCGAATTGCCATGCTTTCGGTACTACTTTTAACCTAATCTCGTGTTTACACGAGTCAATCCCAAAGTTAGGAGGGGGCTGTTATATCCATTTAACTACGGAACCATATTATTTAATTGAAGATTTTATAAAAGTGTAAAACTAATATTTAGCAAAAGCGTGCGTTTAAATTAAAACGTCACTTTTTAGTAGTGAAAATAAGTTTAGCACAAATTGCAAAAAAAATCAATTATTTATACTAATAAAGTAAAATATTGTTAAAACTACCAATTTAACACTTTTTATAAGACTTTCACAAAAAGGCAGCACTTCTAAGTCGGGCTTGTCGGACGTTCCGTCTCAGGCGCACCAACCATCAAAAAAGACAGTAAAATGATTGTAATATTACTGCCATTTTAAATTGTGGATTTAAGTTTTAATTGCGTTTAAATTCAAATCTTTTGTTTGAAAAGTTGAACAGTGTTCTTGCAATTTAAATTCTATTATACTATAATAGAATCAACCATTTATACCTAGATGTATTTTTATGGCAGAAAATTATAATAAACTATGGAAACTTTTAATTGATAAAAATATGAAGAAAAAAGACCTTCGTATTGCTACGGGCAAGACCACCACTGAACTCGTAAAACTCGTCAATAACAAATATGTTAACACAAAATTCTGGTTAAAATCAGTAAGGTTTTAGATTGCAATATTGAAGATGTTGGGAAGTTATTGATAAAAAATAGCCCAAATTAAAAGAACTTGCGATAAAACAAAACGAGCTTTTATCTTAAATATAAAATGAAGGATAATGTATGGCAAAAAATCATTATGTATCACAACTAATAATTAAACGTTTTGCTCCATCTGTAACAACTTTTGACACCCAAGAGAAAATACTTATTGAAAATCGAAAAGCGCATAAAATTTTTTATAAAAACGATATTTATGATAATAACATTGAAAAGAAACTTGCGTTTGAATTGGAACAGCCATTTGCAAAATTGTTAGATGAAAAAATTCTAAACACAAATAAAATTATTTTAACAAGAAAGGAGTTGTATTTATTAAAACAATTTCTATTATTAGACAGCGTTCGGACATATGATCCGAAGAGTTTTGTTCAAGTATTAAAAAATTTCAAAAAAAATGTTCAGCGTTATTTAGATTTGCATGGTGACGTGTTAGAAGAGCAGGTAAGAAAACTGCCAAGCGTTTTTGATTTTGATTTAGAAGACAGAGGAATACAGATGAGGGCAATGCGATTGTTTTTAGATTGCAAAAGTGCCGAAGAACTTATTGTTCATCCACTTGCAACACAAGAGTTGTATTGTTGGGCGAGGGTTAATTATGACTCGTACGTAGGATTTTGGGATAGTGCTGATGACCAAGAATTTATTTTAACCTCAACAGGTATGGTGTCTGAGTATGAGCCAAGTCATACGATTTTTGAGGGTTTAGATTTATCTAAATTTTCTTATTTATTAACTAAAGTAAAAAGTGCAAAAGAGGAAAATTTGATTAATTACGCACGATTACTTTCTTTTAACCAAATAATGTATGAAAATTTTAATATTTTTAATTTATCGTCTTCAAGATGTATGGTTTTAATTCATCCGTTTTTTAGGTTGTATAATACGTTTCAAGGGTTAATGAACGGAAAAGAAATAAAGGTTGAAAAGCCAGATATATGGCCAACTTGTTTCGAGAATAGAGAAATTGTTATCCCTCCAAACAATCGATACAAATACTTATCATTAGGTTTTTCCGAGGATGATGAATTTGAGTATATACCTAAAAAATTGACTTTTTGGGATACGGTTTACTTGAATGGAATTATTTTATCCCAAACGCACGAAGTTATAGGTTTTAATGATATTACCAAAATTGTGGACTCATTAAGTTTTATTAATTTGCTAAATTCGTTTGAAGATAGGGAGCTTCTTTATGAATTAACAGGGCTTGAAGCGCTTGAAAGATGGGTTGACAATATGATAAGCGATAAGTATTATTATATTTTTAAGCACTATAAAGACTTGAAATTAAAATGTCAGGAGAATACAATCCTCCTGACTGAAAAATTTTCTGATTTAAAATGGAGAGACATTCGTAAAAATAAATACGTTTTAGAGTATCTATTATCTGATGAGGAAAAGTTAAGAACCATGAGCAATTTTAAGTTTATGGGAACACCAGATGATGTAGTAGCTGGTATAAAAAGTATGTTAAAGGAGTTGCATTAAGATGTTTAAGCATTTAAGAGAAATTGATTATAAGTTGTATGAGCGTTATTTAACGTTAGAGAAAAACATTAAGGCTGGAAGTAATTCGTTTTACGACGCTTACCTTGATTTACAGGAACAGTTTGTAAAAGATGTTGCTGTTTTTTGTGAGTTTGATGTTAAGGCAAGAGAAACGTGTGGAGAACTTTTAAGAAGAGAGGATATTAAAAATTTCTTTAAGGACGTGTTGCGCGTTGATGATTTTACCTACAAAAAAATGCAAGACTACACACTAAAAGTCAATGCCCATAAGCACAAAGGCGAAAAGAATATTCAAATTGATACGATAGTTAGTTATATGAGAATTATTTATGACGCTACGGTTGCCTATGCTGTTTATAAAAAAATAGAAACAAACGTCTTTGATGCGAACTACTTTATTTCAATTTTTGGTGTTTTTGAAAAAGAAAATACCGCCCTCAAAACAGAAATGGTAAAGTTAAAGGAAGAATTGCTTATTTCCGTTGAGTCAGGGAAATTGAAAGATAGCGACATTGATGCGTATAGAAGTTTACTCTCTCAATCGGAAATAGAAAAACTAGATTTAGAAGAGCAAAATCAAGAATTGCATAGACAAATAAGCAAATTAAAAGACATAAAACTTTCATCAATGGAAGAAAAATTGAATAAAACGATAGAACTTTTGTTAGAGTTAAAACCTGCAATTGTTGAAAACAGAATTGTAACTAAAGCAATAGGCTCTAAATTGGGTAATATGATTATAGGTGGTTTCGACGTCGAAAAGTTAATAGAAGAAGAATTAAAGAAGTTGGAGAAACAAAATGGAAAAACCTAATAATTTATTCGATAAAATAGATGCTTTAACTGAAAAGGTTGATAAAATAGATAGTTTGTTATCAGTAAAGCAAACGTTTATACCGCCTCAACAAACTGAAAATCCGCAAGTTGTCTTAAAGCGTTTTATATCAAAAGCGAAAAAGGAATATTGTTGGTTAGGTTCTGAATCTGATTTTCAAAAGGAAAAGAAATCGGTGCTAATATTTCTTGCAGTGTTAATGGGTACTATTGTCTTTTCAACTATTTTTACTAGTATTGCATTTGGAATGTATAGTACGTTTACGTTATTTGAAAATATATGGCTTATAATGATGGGATTTGTGACCTTCTATATATTAAAAGCTAAGCGTTTTTATGATTGTTATGAATTTTCATTAACGAGTTGTTTTAGATTTGAGCCTGACGCTGATGGAGTGCTTCGTATGGGGGCGCCGAATAAAAAATATAGAGTATTTTTAGTTTTAACTTGTATTTGTGCGGTGCTTAATATTATTGTTGCTTGGACGGAGAATAATGCTGGAATGGCGTTATTGGCCACTGTGTTTGAATTGGCAGTAATAGGATTAAGTATATTCGTGTTTAATTTTAAAGCTTTAGATTTTTTCTATGGGTATACTAACTTGCGTTTTACAGGAGCGAATGAAACAACAGGTGCAAAGGTTGTTTTGATTTATGAGCCGATAATGAACAAACTTTATACGGAAGAAGATTACTTAAAGCAATTTCCTTTTTGCAAATAAAAAACGTTCTTCCCTTATTCAGAGAAGAACGCCAAAGCGTCTACACCAAAGAACGCTGCAATTTGCTGTATAGTATCAAGGTTTTTAATACCTTTGTTCACCCATCTACCGATAGTGCGAACGTCAGTACCGAATTCAAAAGCGAATTCTTCTTGAGTTTTATACTTTGAGTTTTTGATAAGACGTTTTAAGTTTGCCCCAGCAACTAAGCCAAGGTCTTTGATATTTTGTTCCATAATATCTACCTCCTTTGCTTAGCCTAAGCAATGCTCCAGAGATTTCAATTAAGAACATAATTATTATAGCATTTATATTTAATAAAATCAAATAGAATATAGTGTGATAAAGGAAGCTTATTATAGATAGGCTTTCTTTTTTTGATTAAAAATAGGACAAAACGTGTCCTGTTTTTTTATTTTCGTTTCTTGTACAATGTAGTCAAGAAAAACGCAAGGAGCGAAAACAAAATGAAAAAATACTTTTCAGTAGAAACAAAATGTGGTCACGTAGGCAAACTTAATTGTGTGTGGATTAAATTTGCAATCTGTGCAGAAAACGCTAAAGAGGCGGCGGCAAAAGCTAGACAGATAGCGAGAGTAAAACATCATCATAAAAACACAATTAAAGAAGTAGTTGAAATTACGGTGGACGAATTTTGCAAATTAAAAGCAATAAATGATGCTGACCCGTATCTACACGCTAAAAACCATCGTGAACAATTACAAATCGAAGGGTTTGAGGAAAGAATTGAACTCGATGAATATAATATCGCAAGAAAGCACGAAAAAACATCAAAAAAAGAATCTTTAGAGTTTAGAATAAAAAGAGCGCAAACGAGAGAAAAAAGTCACAAAAGAGCCTTAAAGGAATACTTCTACGAGGAGGCTTTTGCATGCTAGTATATATTAATTCAATAAAATTTAATCGCAGTCTTGTAGATGGTCCGGGAGTGAGAACGGTTGTTTTCTTCCAAGGATGTGATTTAAGATGTAAAGGTTGTCAAAATCCGTCTACTTGGGATATGAAAAACGGCACGGAAATGACAACTGATGAACTTGTGGCAGTTCTTAAAAAAGAAGTTGTAAACAAAAAAGTGACTTTTTCGGGCGGAGAACCGTTAATGCAAATGGAGGCACTCATTGATATTGTAAAAAAATTAAGTGACTTTGATATTGCGGTTTATACGGGACACGAATTTGACGAAGTTCCGCAAGAACTTTTGGATAGTATAACCTACATTAAAACGGGTTCTTTTAAGGAAGAATTAAAGTCGACGGTGAAACCTTACGTGGGTTCAACAAATCAAAAATTTAGGAGGGTAAAATAATGCAAAAATGCAATGAAAATGCAGCGAACCGTTACAGTTACGTAGGCGAAGTGTATAACGTTGGCGAAAGAAAAAGAAAAGAAGAAATCTTAAATAGCCTTCCTACCGAGTGGAGTGACCTTCATAAAAATGGTTATATTCATATTCACGACCTTGACGCTTACGGGCTTACCTATAACTGTCTTACCTTTAATTTGTTAAAGGACTTTCCTTATGAGCGCTTTAACGGAATGAGTGAACAAAGAAAAATCCTTGCCACGTTTGAATATCTCAAAAAACTTTTTGCCGATATTGGGAACGAACAATCAGGCGGTATGGCGATAGCCAACTTTGATAATGAGATTGCCTATATTTTAGAAAAACTAGGTATTGCTTTTAATGAAGATAACAAAAACACCATAGCAAACGCAATTTATAATTTAATCGTTTGGTGTAGTGAAACGCATACCCGCATGGGTCAAACGGCTTACTATGTTTCTCTTAATATCGGACTCGCTAAAAATGAATTTGCTCGTTTTATTGCTTACACGCTTATTGACGAGTTTGAAAAAGCAGGGGATTTAATCTTTAAGCCAAACGTTATTTTCAAAATAAAAGGTGGCGTTAATCGTTTTAATAACGATACAAACCACGATTTGCTTAAAAAGTCGTTGCTTTGCACGGCAAAGAAGATGATTCCAACTTACGTTCTTTGCGATAGCGTGCCGAATAAAAATATTGATGCGGAAAAACTTGCAATTATGGGCTGCAGAACTAGGGTAGTTGCAGATTTATTTGGCGAAAACTCTTCCATTGGACGTGGGAATATAGATAATATTTCTATTAACCTTCCTAAACTTGCATTAGAAGTAGATAGGGATTTTGGTTTACTTTCTACCGAAGAAAAAATTGCAAAGTTCATAGAGAAATGGGATACTGTTGCAAAGGTTACTAAAGATATTTTACTTGATAGATTTGAAAAGGTTTGCACGCGAACAGCAGAAGATTTCCCTATCAACAAAAAGCATCATCTATGGATAGAGGATTTTGATGACGTTAAGAGCGTTTTCCGTCACGGAACGTTGTCGCTTGGGTTTATAGGTCTTTCTGAGGCGTTTGAAGTATTGACCGGCGAAAGATATTATAACAATGCAGACGTTTACGTTTCAGCGCTTGGTTTTGTTAAACATATGCGAGATTATTGCGACTTTTTAAGAACGGAATATAATCTTAACTTCTCGCTTTTAGCAACGAGTGGTGAACTTATATCGGGTAGATTTATAGATATTGATAAAAACGAATTCTCACCAAAAGCAAATATTTTTGATAAAGAGTATTACACAAACTCTTTCCATATCAACGTAGATAGCGAATTGTCGGCGTTTAGAAAAATTCAATTAGAAGGGCTTTTCCACGAAGTGTGCAACGGTGGTTGCATTACCTACGTTGAACTTGGCGAAGCGCCACTTGGTAATGACGAAGGCTTACTTGAATACGTTGAACACGCAATTAAATCAGGCGTTCATTATCTTGGATTTAATTTTCCTAAGGATATTTGTGATAACTGTGGAGCAAGTGGCGTTTTTGACGAGTGCCCCGTTTGTAAAAGCAAAGATATTACAAGAATACGCCGAGTAAGTGGTTATTTGGAAATTTTAGACGGATTTACTAAAGGTAAAAAGAACGAAGAAAAGAACAGGAGGGCAAACTAAGTTGGCACATATTGCTATTGAAGGTATGGATGGCGTTGGCAAGACTACCACTTGCAAATTATTAGCAGAACGTCTTGGATATAAATTTATAGAGAAAAACTTGCGTTTTTTGTTTGATGAAAACGACGGATTTGACAATTATTTCAAAATTCGTGATAAGGTAAACGCTAATCCCGATAGACTATTTACTTCGTGGTTTTACGGACTTGGTAATATTTACCTTTACACAATGTTTAAGGACGAAAATATTATTACCGATAGGCATTTCCTTTCCAACTATGCTTGGAGCGGAACGGACGACAATACCGAAGTTTACGACTTGCTTATTAAAAAACTTGGTTTTCCCGATTTAACGGTTATTTTATATGCTGATGAAACGGCAATATTTAACCGTTTAAGAAGTCGTGACGAACACGATAGCGACCTTGATAAAGTAAAAAAAGCAAAAGAGAAGTATGAAAAAATGCTTTTTTTCTGCGAAAAGTATAAAATGCCGTATATGGTTGTAGATACAAGCAATTTAACCCCCGACCAAACGGTAGAAATTATAATGAAACGTATAGAAGGTAGAGCGTAATGGCTATTAGTATGGATATGAAATACACCGCTTTATATTGGGCGCTTCGTTTCGTTGAAAACGAACTTGACGTTCACGTTAAAGATTATAGCGGTTATAAAATTTTAATAGATGCCGAAAAGCAATTCGTAGATTACGGCGATAAAATCAAAGTGCTTGGGGAAAAGTTAAACTTTTTGAAAAGGCACAAAGATTTTGTTGTTTTAGAGTGCGTTGATAGGTTGCTACTTAAAGGTTATAAGCCTACAGATATCGTTTTAGACGGTAGAGAAAATAATCCCGATATTGTTCTTAATGGCGATATAGAAATTTACTGTGAACAATGGGGCAAGGACTATTTATCGGCAACCAAAGTATTTAATCCCACGAAAAACAACTCAATTCTATACACGTCAAGACTCGTTAGTGGACTTTTGGAATATAAAAACATTATCAAAGTAGATAACGACGTCTATAATTATGGCTTATTTGAACCAAGCGTGCCGAAATATTCCTTGTCGCCGCAAAAAGCCAAAGAAGTCATTATCGAGCAAACGGCAGATATCGACGACTATGAAATTTTTGAAGATGAACTTATAACGTATAAGGGAAAATCAAAAGTAGTAAAAGTTCCCGAAGGAATTACTACCATTGGGGCAAGTGCCTTTTGGAATAATACCTTTGTAGAAGAAATTATTTTGCCAAAGTCGTTAAAAAGGCTTGGTGGAGATTGTTTCTATTATTGCACAAATCTTAAAAAGGTTAATATTCCAAGCAAAGTGTGGATTATGGGTAATAACCCTTTTGCAGGTTGTCCTAATCTTGAAATTATTAATGAAAGTCCGTATTTCGTATTAAAAAATGGGGTTTTGTATAATCAAGATAAAACTAACCTTATTCACTACACGATAAATAAAACGGACAAAGAGTTTATTGTTCCTGATGGAGTTACTTGTCTTGGTAAGCATTGCTTCTTTGCTTGTGATAATTTAGAAAAAATAGTCCTTCCGGAAAGTGTTATTCGCTTTGAAAATAATCCGTTTTCAGGTTGTACTCAACTTGAAGTAGAAAACCATAGTCCGTATTACCATTTTGAAGATGGAGTTATTTATAATAAGTTCAAAACAACGATTATAGGTTGTCTTAATGGTAGTCAAATTGATAGACTTGTAATACCTAAAACGGTTACACTTATTAGCAGAAATTCCTTTTGGAATTGTAAAGGCGTTGAGAATATCGTGATAACTAAAAACATTGATAGAATCGGATACAATCCTTTTGCAGGAGCGGAAAATCTTTTCTTGGAGAGTGAAAGTCCGTTATTTATAGCTGAAAACGGTATAATTTACGACCAAGATAAAACGCATATGCTTTGTGCAACTAACCGTGCAGTAGGGAAAAATTTCAAAGTTCCTAACGGTGTAACGCATATAAATCGTGGTGTTTTTAGCGGGTGTAAAGATTTAGAGCAGATTGATTTTAATGGCGTTGCTTATATAGATAAAAGTTCTTTTACGAATTGTAAGTCACTAAAAAATGTTTATATTCCCGATAGTGTAACTTATATAGGCGAATGGGTTTTCTCATATTGTACGGGAATGAAAACGATAAGTATAAATAAAAAGACCTTCGTGGATAAAAACGCATTCAACGAATGCCCTGCAAAAATTATTTGGAGAGATTAAATTGAAAAATCTAATTATTGAAAACGATAACTTAATAGCAATGAAAGACCTGTTGGTTGAATACGAAGGGAAAATCGACGTTATGCCTATTGATCCGCCTTATAACACCGAAATTGGTTATATCGAGTATAAAGACGGAAATTATGATAACGGGTGGATTAACTTTATGCAAGCGCGCTTGGAAGTTGCGTATAAATTACTTTCTAAAAACGGTGTTATGTTTATTCATATAGACGAAAACGAATTGCTTTCTCTCACGATGCTTTGTGGTAAGATATTTGGGGCAAAAAATATTCTTACTATGGTTTGGAAAAAGGCTAACGAAAGATTTGACCAAAACCGTAAAGAAAAGCCGTTAGAAAGTGGTATTCGCAGAACGCATGAATACGTTTTGCTTTGTTTTAAGGATAGAAAAAACACAACCTTAAATCCTATTAAACAACCTGTTTGGAATGGCAAAGATTACGTTGAAATTGATAAGCCGCTTGAGACGATTATAGACGATTTAGGAACGACTTCTTTTGCAAAAGATGAACTTGCTTGTCTTTTAGGCGATAGAACCATTTTCTCAACACCAAAACCTATAAAACTTATAAAAGAATTTGTTAGAGCGGGAAG
>JAZOMV010000023.1:0-2054 GCA_045654165.1 Christensenellaceae bacterium | reverse complement strand
AGTAGCTCTTGAAGAATTTACTCTATAGCCTACAGAAATAATTGCATCAAGGTTATAAAACTGCGTCGATTTAATTTGGGTCTTATCCTTCATAGCACCATGTTTTGTGGTTGTTTCCAAAATGGAAATAACCACTTCTTCTTTCAATTCACCTTCGCTAAAAATATTTTTCAAATGTTTACTTATCGCAGGAGTTTTTACTCCAAATAATTCTGCCATTTGCTTTTGAGTAAGCCAAATTGTGTCGTTTTCAAGCTTAGTATCAAGCGAAACAGAACCGTCTTCGCTTGTATAAATAACTATTTCACCTTTTTGAAAATCGTTCTCCATAACTAAATTATACCTTAAAAACAGCGAAACAGATAGGTTTTAACAAGGCAACATTAGAATGTTATGATGCCTTTTTTTTATTTTACAACGCAAAATTATAAAAATACCCAACAAGAGCGAAAACTATAAACATAAAAATCACAAATCTAATTATCAATTCCTTTTTCATCACTCTTGAAATTATTATCATCTCAGGCAAAGACAAAGCAACAATCGCCATCATAAACACTAATACAGTACCAATTGCAGCCCCTTTATTTATCAACACTTGTGCAATTGGAATAATTGTTGTTGCATCTGCATAAAGTGGAATTCCTGCTGCAACTGCTAGAGGTACGGCATAAAAGTTGTTATCACCCATATATTTTATAAAAAATTCTTGTGGTACATAACCATGCAAAAACGCGCCAACTCCAACACCAAGCAAAACAAAAAGCCAAATTCTTTTCATTAAATCTCTAGCGTAAATTACAGACTCTTTTAATCGTTCTTTGGTTGTTAAAACTTTCTCTTTACAAGAACAAGAACAGCAAGAAACATGATTTTTATCGTTTAAAAGATAATCTTGCAAATATTTCCCCCAACCAAATTTTTGCATAATCATTCCGCCCAAAGTGCCAACAACAATTCCTGTTGCTGTATAAATTAAAGTGATTTTCCAACCAAGAACACCGACCAGAACAAGAATTGCAATTTCATTTATCATTGGAGATGTTATTAAAAAGCTCATAGCCACACCAAACGGTACTCCTGCTTCAATAAAACCAATAAAAATAGGAATGGAAGAACAAGAACAAAAAGGAGTTATTGCCCCAAATATTGAAGCAAACAAATGAGCCAAAAACTTTGGTTGTTTTTCAATAAATTTGCGTAGCTTATTATTATCAATATAGCTTCTTAAATAAGCAATAATGGAAATTATCGTAAAGAGTAAAAACAAGATTTTTAAAACATCATAAACAAAAAAATGCAAAGCTGAACCAAAACTTGTTTCACTTGATAATCCTAAAATCCTATAAACAAACCAATCTGCAAATTTTAAAAACATACGCACCTCGTTGACTTAAATTTTATATTATGCCATAATTGGCATATAATGTAATAATACTTTATTCCACTTTTGGAATATTGTCAAGCACCTGCCAAACAGAGGGTAAAAGTGCGAACGATACCCGTTTAATGCGAGGCAGGCAAGGCAGAGGTTATATGAACAAAACTTTAAATGAGAAAAAAGCAGAAATCTTTAAAGCACTCTCAAATCCAGTGAGATTAGATATTATAGACTTGTTGCTTGATGGTGAAAGATGTGTTTGCAAAATCCAACAAGAGCTGAACAAATACGAACAACCACACATTTCAAAAAGCCTTGCTAAATTAAAAGCCGTAGGCTTAATCAAGGATAGACGAGAAGGAATGAATGTTTATTATTCACTTGCAATTTGTTGTATGGCAGAGTTTTTTAGTTGCATAAATAAAATTTTAAAATAATTTAAAATATTTAAACACCTTTTAAATGACTTTTAAACACGATTTAAACATTGTTTAAAAGTCCTTTACTTCCGTTTGCTTTTGAGTGGCGTATGTTGCCTTTTGGGGAAGAAATATAAAATTTCAGTTGTCCGAAAATCCCAGATAACTTAGTAGATAGTTAAGTTAAATAATTTGTGCTATCATTCAAAAAAAGAGGTGTAGCTGTGTTTGATATTAATGTTTGGTTGGATATC
>JAZOMV010000022.1:0-12164 GCA_045654165.1 Christensenellaceae bacterium | reverse complement strand
TTTCGTGTAAAATAAAATGGATATTGTGTAAAGATAAGGAGTATAAGGCTTATATGAAATCGGCTAAATCCTATAAAATTTTATTATTAGTAGCGTTCATCGTTTCAATGATGCTTGCAATGGTGTCTTTTGCACCTATTTCTGCTAGTGCAAAAACCGTAACGCCTGTTAAAGATACTTGTTTCACTTCTGCAACTGCTGTTGCTTACGAAGAAGATAAGGCAATCGTTACCGTTAATAACGAAGATGAATTTGCTTTCAAGAGCAAACTTGCTATTGATGACTTAGAAATTGATTTAACTTGGAGTGATAACGTAGAAAGCGTTACCTTAAAACTTGTTTACGATTCTTATTACGTTCTTGGTAATAAAAATGCAGATGGTAAGTTTGATACTGAAATTACTTATCAAGTTGCTTTGGTAAAAGGTGTAAACACCGTTTCAGTAGTTGATTCAATAATTAAAGTAAATGGTACTGATGCAAACGGAGATTACTATAAAATTAGAGTAGTGGATAAAGCCGTTGCTAAAGTTTCTTTCAAAATTAAAACGACTGATAGCCAACAAGGTACTGTAAGTTTTTCTTACGTTGACCAAAAGGCAAGCGACGATACGGGTGCTTATAAACAAACTTTTGTTTTAACGGAAGGTTACCTTACCGTTGCAAAGCCCGTTGTTAGTTTGTCGAAAACTTCTTTTTTCGTTAAAACGCAAGACGGTAGCTATGATTTAGTTGCTTACACAAACACGAAATATAATCTTTCTTATGAAATCTTCTACGTGGTTAAGAATTTTGAAACTTCAGATTTATTCCCCACGTACAATGCGCAAACGGGTAGCGATTTCGTAAACATCTCTCAAAAAGACGATGGCGAAAATAAAGACAACCTTTCGTTTAGAAAAAGTGGTTCTGTTAAATTTGACGTAAGTGCAGAAGAAAACGGATCAAACGTAATTCTTGAAACTTACACGGCAAACGTAGTTGTTAAAAATGAAAAAGATGGTTCGGACAATTATTTAAACGTTGCACCACAATATAGAACTGATGCTCTTGCTAAAGAAGCGTTCGACGCTGCGTTAAAAGCAAAATATTACGTAGAAGGTGAAGACGGACAAGAAGGACATCACGTTGCTCTTGGTACGGATATGGAAATTCCTTCTTTAGAAGATTTGGTATACGACGATCGTACCCCTTATGCAAGCCTTACTCAATCGTTATATATTCTTGCGCCAGATGCTGCAACGGAAAAAACTTCGTCAACCAAGAAGATTACGCTTAACGCAGGTGGAACGTATACTTTCTATATCGTTGTAACCGACGGTGAAGAAAATAACGATACTGCTATGGAAAAAGAAGATTTTATCGTATATAACGACGATACCGATGCTCAACAAGGTATTAAAGAATACGGCAAGTATGAAGATTTTATTTTCACTTTCGACATGGTAGACGATGGCACTATAAGTGTAGAAGCCACTACTGCAAAAGGCGTAGGTTACATTAAAACTCAATACGTAGCATCAAAATTCACCATCACGGGTTCTGATTACAAAACTTCTTATAAACTTTATTATAGCCCAAGCGTTTCTATGACTATCGATGGTCAAGGTTGGCAAGAAATTGCCGCTATAGACGACGTTGAAGAAGGCGAAAGTTGTAACGGAGTTTCATACGAAACTATATCTAAAATCAAGTATGACGGCGAACTTACTTTCACGCCTCATAAGAAAGGTTCATATAAAATCGTATGTACGGCAATTCGTGAAGATTTAGCAGTAGAAGATAGCGCAAGTTGTTTAATTCAAGTTAACGGTAAACCACTTGACGTTTCACCCAACGAATTTGTAACTTGGGTAAAAGCAAACACAGCTTCGGTTATTTTCCTTTCAGTAGGTTTCCTTTGCTTGGCAGGTATAGTAGTTCTTCTTTGCATTAAACCAAAAGAAAAGGTTGATGAAGAATAATAGTTAAAAATAGCAGGGCTTCGTAAAAAACGGAGTCCTGTTTAAGTATTTATGAAAAGTTTTATTGCAGACAAACAACGCAAGTTGTCAAAACTTGCTTTATATTATATAGAAGATTTATCTTTTTCTTCGTTAAGAAAAGCTTTGCGACAAAAAGACGTTAAAGTCAACGGTAAAAGAATATCAGAAGATATTACCTTGTCCGTAGGGGATAAAGTAGAAATATATTACGTGTCTACTGAAGTTAGTAAATATGCCGTTATTTATCAAGACGATAACGTAATCGTAATAGATAAAAAGAGTGGTTTTACTTCAGAGTCGGTTTTTGATGCTTTAAAAGATAAATTCGAAAGCGTTCGTTTTATTCATAGGTTAGATAGGAATACTTCGGGGCTTATGATTTTTGCACTTAACGATTTAGCAGAACAAGAACTTTTGCACGGCTTTAAGGAAAGAACTTTTGAAAAATATTATTCTGCGACGGTCGTAGGTGTTCCAAAAGTGAAAGAGGCGTTGTTGACGGCGTATCTTTTTAAAGATGAAAAACGCTCTCTTGTTACTATAACTGATACTTTCGTAAAAGGATCTTCGCTTATTAAAACAGGCTATAAAGTCCTTGAAGAAAACGGCGAAACTTCTAAATTGAAAGTTACGCTTTTTACGGGTAAAACTCATCAAATAAGGGCGCATTTAGCGCACGTTGGTTATCCGATCGTGGGTGACGGAAAGTATGGTGATTTTGCTTATAACGAGCGTGTAAAAGCAAAAACCCAAAAACTAAACGCTGATGAATTGATATTACATTTTGGCGAGCAAAGTCCACTCAAATATCTTGCCGGGAAAAGATTTTGTTCAAAATTATTATAAGGTGAATTATGCCACAAGATGCTTTTACTTTGAAATACCTTTGTCAAGAATTAAACGACTTGTTTAAAGGTGGTAAAATCAATAGAATAACTCAACCTAATAACGACGAACTTGTGCTTACTATTTATACGGGAAAGAGAACGGAAAAACTGTTGTTAGACGTTAATCCATCTTGCCCAAGAATAGGCGTAATATCAACGGAAAAAGAAAGCCCTTTAACTGCGCCAAACTTTTGTATGTTAATGCGTAAACATTTGCTTTCTGCAACGTTAGACGGGGTGGAACTCATAGGCTTTGATAGAATTGTAAAAATAGATTTTACAACTTCTTGCGAGTTTTTCGACGCTGTGAAGAAAACCGTTTACGTTGAACTTATGGGTAGGTATAGCAATATAATACTTACCGAAAACGGAAAGATTTTAGGTGGAAATCGTGGTATTAATATGTTCGATAACGGCGTTCGCCCACTTATCGTTGGGTGTCCGTATTTATTCCCACCCGTTGGCGATAAAAAGATGCCTAACGACCCAACTCTCGTTGAATATTTTAATGCTTATTCTGGTGAATCTCTGTCTGATTATATTTGTAAAGGCGTTCAGGGAATAGCAACTTCAACTGCTATGGAAATGGAAAAAACTTTCCTTGATAACGGCAATCAAATAGGTGGTAACGGGTTTGGGGAGAAGTTTTCAAAGTTTATGTGCGAATTTCTTTACGACGTAAAAATCAACCCATGCGTTACCGTAAAAGACGGGACTGTTAAAGACGTGTCTGTGTTCCCTTATAGCACGCTAGACGGAGAGAACGTCTTTTTTGAAACCTTGTATCAAGCAGAAGAATATTACCATACTGAACGAGAAAGAATAAAGAAATATACTCAAAAAAAAGAACGTCTAACTAGCGTTGTAAATACTGCGTTAAAGAAAGCCAAAAAGCGTTTAACTGCAATTACTGCTAAGGAAAAAGATGCTAATTTTGCAGAGGAAAATCGTATAAAAGGCGAACTACTTTTGGCTAATATTTATAGGGTAAAAAACGGGGAAAGTAAGTGTGTTTTAGAAAATTACTATGATGGTTCAAACGTGGAAATTATTCTTGACGAACGCTTAACGGTTGCGAAAAATGCTGAAAATTATTATAAAAAATATAATAAGCAAAAAAGAACTCTTTTAGCCTTAGAGCCACAAAAAAAGCAGGCTCAGTCTGAACTTGATTATTTTATTTCCGTTGCAGACGAGATTGCTATTGCTGAAACTTATTTTGACCTTAATCTTATACAACAAGAATTGATACAAACGGGTATAATGAAAGAGCAAAAAACTTCCACCCGTAAAAAACAAATAGAAAGTCAATTTAACGTTTACCTTGTAGATGGATTTATCGTGAAAGCAGGTAGAAACAATCTTGAAAACGATAGAGTAACTTTCACGGCTAAACCACACGATATTTGGTTGCACGCTAAAGATTACCACTCTTCACACGTCGTAATAGAAACTCAAGGTCGTATCGTGCCGGAAACTGTAATAAAATTAAGTGCAGAAATTTGTGGTTATTATTCAAAGGGGCGAGACGGAGGGAAAATAGAAATAGCGTATACCGAAAAGCGCAACGTAAAAAAACCGTCGGGCGCAAAACTAGGCTTTTGCACTTACGATAATTATAAAACGATAATGGTAGAACCAAATAAACACGTGGAAAATATTAAAAACAATATATAATGTATTGAAAAAACTTGCGTTTTGTTTGGTATTATGATAAAATACATAAGAATCTTAATGGTTAGGAGAACATTATGAAGTACACATTTGAAATAGGCAAGAAAAGCACGGTAAAAATCACTATTGATCTTACTGCTAAAGAATGGAACGAAGCAATAGATGCTGCTTATGCAAAAATGAAGGGTAGATTTGCTATCCCTGGTTTCAGAAAAGGTAAAGCACCCAAAAAGGTTATAGAAAGCGCATACGGCGTAGGCGTATTCTACGAAGAAGCAATCAACTATGCTTTCCCTAAATATTACCAAGAAGTTCTTGAAAAAGAACCTTCTATTGATGCTGTTGCAAGCCCTGAAATCGATATTAAGAAAATTAGCGAAAAAGGTATTTCAATGGTTGCAATCGTGCCCGTTAAGCCTGAAGTAACTCTTGGCGAATATAAAGGTATAAACTTTAAGAAAAACGTGTATAATGTAAAAGATGAAGACGTTGATGCAGAAGTTGCTCGTCTTCAAGAACGTAATTCACGTATGGTAGAAATAACTGATAGAGCAGTTGCAAACGGAGATACCGTAATTATCGATTACTCTGGTAGTGTAGACGGCGTTAAGTTTGACGGTGGTACGGCTGAAAAGCAAACTCTCGTTATCGGTAGCAAAACCTTTATTCCTGGTTTCGAAGATCAAGTTATCGGTATGAATATCGGCGAAGAAAGAGATATCAACGTTAAATTCCCTGAAGAATATCATGCTGAAAACCTTAAGGGTAAAGACGCTGTTTTTGCAATCAAACTTCACGAAATCAAAGCAAAAGAACTTCCTGAACTTACCGACGATTTCATTAAGGACGCAGTTGGCGCAGAAAGCGTTGCTGCTTATAAAGAAGAAACCAAGGCAAGACTTGAAAAGCAAAATTCAGATAGAGCAGAAAGAGAACTTGAAGACGAAATAGTTAAGAAGATTACTGAAACGAGTGAAACCGATATCTGTGATGCTCTTATTGAAAACCAAATCGATCGTATGGTTCAAGAAATGGAATACAGAATGTCTTACCAAGGTCTTAAACTTGAAGATTATCTCAAGTATATGGGCAAGACGATGGAAGAATTCAGAAAGGGCTACGAAGAACAAGCTAAAGATATCGTAAAATCACAACTTGTTATTGAAAAGATAATTGAAGTAGAAAAAATTGAAGCGACTGAAGACGACGTTCAAGCAAGAGTAGAAGAAATGGCAAAGGCTCAAAACAAGCCTGCACCCGACGTTAAGAAGAATATGGGCGCACGTCAACTTGACTACATTAAGAACGAAATCATCATTAAAAAACTCTTTGAAACCTTAAAGAGCGTAAACGTTATTGACTAATACAAAGTAAATCGGAGGATTTATGGATATAAAGAATACGGTAGTTCCTTACGTTGTAGATAAAACCGACAAGGGCGAAAGAACGTACGATATATATTCTAGACTTTTAGAAGATAGAATAATATTTTTAACAGGCGAAATAAACGACGCAGTTGCAGACGTTGTTGTTGCTCAACTTATTTATCTTGAAGGTAAAGATCCAAACAAGGATATATGTCTTTATATAAATAGTCCGGGTGGTAGCGTTACTGCAGGTATGGCAATTTACGACACTATGAATTATATCAAATGTGACGTAAGCACTATTTGTATCGGTCTTGCTGCTAGTATGGGTGCGTTCCTTTTGTCTAGTGGTGCTAAGGGAAAGAGATTTGCTCTTCCTAATAGCGAAATTATGATACATCAACCTCTAGGTGGTGCGCAAGGTCAAGCAAGTGATATTAAAATCCAAGCCGATCATATTATAAAGACTAAACATCGCTTAAATACTATTCTTGCAAAAAATAGTGGTAAGCCTTACGAGCAAGTAGAAAAAGACACCGATAGAGATAATTATTTATCGGCAGAAGAAGCAAAAGAATACGGGCTAATCGATCAAATTTTTGTTAAACGTCCGTAAATTTTGGAGATTTATGAAAGAAACACAAGAACAACTACATTGTTCTTTCTGTGGTAAACCGAAAGAACTTACTAAACGTCTTATAGCAGGCCCGAACGGTGTATATATTTGCGACGAATGCGTAGAAGTTTGTCGTGAAGTAATGAAAGAAGAAGCGTCTAAGCCTGAAGAAACGATATCTTTGCTTAAGCCTGCCGAAATAAAGGCTAAACTTGACGAGTATATCGTTGGTCAAGATCAAGCGAAACGTGTCCTTTCAGTAGCAGTTTATAACCATTATAAAAGAATAAACTCTGCTATTAAAGAAGATAAAGACGGCGTGGAAATAGATAAGAGTAATATTTTATTACTAGGTCCAACCGGTAGTGGTAAAACCCTTCTTGCTAGAACTCTTGCGAAGATTTTAGACGTTCCTTTCGCTGTTGCCGATGCTACTACGCTTACGGAAGCCGGTTACGTTGGGGAAGACGTTGAAAATATCCTTTTGAAACTTATTCAAAGTGCAGACTTTGATATCGCAAAGGCTCAAAAAGGTATCGTTTATATAGACGAAATTGATAAGATTGCTAGAAAGAGCGAAAACGTTTCTATTACTAGAGACGTTTCGGGTGAGGGCGTGCAACAAGCATTGTTGAAGATAATTGAAAGCACGGTCGCATCAGTTCCCCCTCAAGGTGGTAGAAAACATCCCCAACAAGAATGTATAAAAATTGATACTACAAATATATTGTTTATTTGTGGTGGTGCGTTTGTTGGATTAGAAGATATTATTTCTAAACGTAAAGAAAATGCATCGTTGGGTTTTGGTGGAAACGTAGAGAAGAGCAAAGAACAAAATTACAAACTTGTAAAAGAAGTTCAACCTCAAGATCTTATTAAATACGGTCTTATTCCTGAATTTATCGGTAGAATACCTATCACGGTTAGTCTTCAACCGCTTGATGAAACGGCTCTCGTTAGTATTCTTACACAACCTAAAAACGCTTTGGTAAAACAATATAAACGTCTTATCGGTTTAGATAACGTGGAACTTGAAATTACCGATCAAGCAGTTTTAGCAGTTGCAAAACGTGCGATAGAATTAAAAACGGGTGCTAGAGGCTTGCGTACTATTCTAGAAAATTTAATGCTTGATACTATGTACGACTTGCCAACGGAACAAGACGTTGAAAAGGTAATCGTAGATGAAGACGTTGTAATTAACGGCGCAAAACCTACGCTTATTAAGAAAAAAATAGCATAAAAAACAAGTAATATCCCACAAAAAATGTTTTTGTGGGATATGAAAATTTTATTGAAAAAAATTTAAAAAACATAGTAAAAACGTTTGACAACGAGTATGAAATTTGGTTATAATATTTAGGCTGTGTAATCTGGGTTGATACGGGAAGTTACTTAAATCACCTGATCTGTGATAGATAATTTCCGTTGACAAGTGTGGGGGCGAGACCCCTGCGACTAACTTCGAAAAAAAGAATTAGTATGGTCATTCGCAGCGACTTAAAAAGTTAAGTATCGGCGAATGATTTTTTTATTATCAAAAAATGACACACACGGCAGAGTTTACAGCGCACACAAAAAAGTTAGGTTAAAAAGGAGAAAACAAAAATGGCAAGTCAAAAAATCAGAATTAAACTTATGTCTTATGATGTAGAAATGCTTGATCAGGCTACTTCTAAAATTATAGACACTATGAAGAAGTCAGGTGCAAAGATTAGTGGACCTATTCCACTACCCACCGAAAAAGAAATCGTAACGATTCTTCGTTCGCCACACAAATATAAAGATTCACGCGAACAATTCGAAATCAGAACGCACAAAAGACTTATCGATATTTATTCGCCAAACGTAAAACTTTTAGATAGTATTCATTTACCTGCAGGCGTAGATATCAAAATCAAATTGTAATATATAAACATTATATATAAATAACGGAGGTGAACTTTATCTATGAATAAAGCAATCATTGGAAGAAAGTTGGGGATGACGCAGATGTTTTCCCAAGACGGCAAAGTTATTCCGGTAACGGTTATCGAGGCAGGTCCTTGTCCCGTTGTTCAGGTAAAAACTTTGGAAAGAGATGGCTATTCGTCAGTTAAACTTGGTTTTAGTGAAGTAGACGAAAAAGCATTGAACAAGCCTGATTTAGGTCAGTTCAAAAAAGCAGGCGTAGCACCTTGCAAAGTTTTGAAGGAATTCAAACTTGAAGGCGCTGATGCAATGACGGTAGGTTCTATGGTAACTTGCGACGTATTCTCAGCAGGTGACAGAGTAGACGTATCTGGTGTTTCAAAGGGTCACGGTTTTACCGGTGTTATTAAGAAATGGAATCAACACAGACTTAAAGAAACTCACGGTGTAGGTCCTGTACACAGAGAAGTAGGTTCTATGGGTGCAATCAGTAACCCGTCAAGAGTATTCAAGGGTAAACACATGCCTGGTCAATGGGGTAACGAAAACGTAACCGTGTTAAACCTTGAAATTGTAAAAGTCGACAAAGAAAGAAATGCAATTCTTGTTAAAGGCGCTGTTCCTGGTGCTGTAAAGGGTATTGTAACTTTGAGAAACAGCGTTAAAGCGTAAGGAGAACTATTATGGCAAGTGTTAAATTATATGATATGAAAGCAAACGTAATAGGCAACCTTGAATTACCTGATGCGTTGTTTAATACCGAATATAACGAATCGGTAATACATCAGGCAATAGTTCAGAGACTTGCAAACGAAAGACAAGGTACAAAGAGCACTCTTACCCGTAGCGAAGTTCGTGGTGGTGGTGCAAAACCTTGGAGACAAAAGGGTACTGGTAGAGCAAGACAAGGCTCAATCAGAAGTCCACAATGGGTAAAAGGTGGCGTAGTATTTGCACCTAAGTCAAGAGATTTCTCTAAGAAGATGAATGCAAAGGCAAAAGAAGTAGCGCTTCTTTCAGCACTTTCTCAAAAGATTAGAGATGACGAAGTGATTTTTGTTGATAAAATCGCTGTAGAAGCTCCTAAGACAAAAGAAATGGTAGCTTGCTTGAAAGCATTTGGTTTTGAAAAGAGCGTGCTCTTTGTTATGGACAATGCTGATGAAGCAGTATTGAGAGCATCTGCAAACCTCGAAAAGGTTTCTACGATCGCTGCAAATCAACTCAACACATACGACGTTGTTAAAAATGCTAAACTTGTTATTTCTAAGGACGCCGTTAAACAAATCGAGGAGGTTTACGGAGAATAATGGCTGCACATGATATTATAATCAGACCGCTTCTTTCTGAAAAAAGTTATGCGGGGATTCAAAACAAGAAATACAGTTTTGTAGTAGCAAAAAATGCTAACAAAACCCAAATCAAACTTGCAATCGAAGAAATTTTCGGTGTAAAGGTTGAAAAGGTTAACACAGCAAACGTTAGTGGTAAGTTGAAAAGACAAGGTAGATATGAAGGATATACTCCCGATTATAAGAAAGCTATTGTTCAACTTAAAGCAGACAGTAAGTCGATTGAATTCTTCGATTCATTGTCATAATCGATTACGGAGGAAACACTAATGGCTATTAAAAGATATAAACCGACTTCGTCGGCTCGCCGTTTTATGACGGTAAGTGCTTACGACGAAATTACGGCAACAAAACCCGAAAGATCTCTTATTGAAGATCAAAGAAAGAGTGGTGGTAGAAACTCTCAGGGTAAAATTACCGTTCGTCATATCGGTGGCGGTAACAGAAGAAAATATCGTATTATAGACTTCAAACGTGCTAAAGACGGTATTCCTGCAACAGTAAAAACCATCGAATACGATCCTAACCGTAGTGCAAATATCGCTCTTTTAGTATATGCAGACGGAACAAAGACTTATATCCTTGCTCCTGTAGGCTTAAAAGTTGGCGATAAATTAATGAGTGGTGCAACTGCTGATATTAAATCTGGTAATGCACTTCAACTTAAAGACATCCCTGTTGGTACCATGGTTCACAATATTGAAATGCAACCTGGTAAGGGTGGTCAAATTGCTAGATCTGCTGGTATGAGTGCACAAATCATGGCAAGAGATGAAAAATACGTAACTCTTAAAATGCCTAGTGGCGAAACCAGATATATTCTTGCAACTTGTAAAGCTACGATTGGTCAAGTAGGTAACTTAGAACACGAAATTATCAGAATCGGTAAGGCTGGTAAAACCAGACACTTTGGTATCCGTCCTACCGTACGTGGTGTTGTTATGAACCCATGTGATCACCCACACGGTGGTGGTGAAGGTAAGTCACCTATCGGTATGCCTGGACCTGTTACTCCTTGGGGTAAACCTGCTCTTGGTTACAAGACCAGAAAACATAAGAAGGCTTCTAACAAGCTTATCATTACTAGGATAAATTAAGGAGGGCGACATGAGTAGAAGTGTTAAAAAAGGTCCTTACGTAGAACCTAAACTCTTGAAAAGAGTAGAAGAATTAAACGAAAAGAACGAAAAGAAAGTTTTAAAAACCTGGTCAAGATCGTCCACGATATTCCCACAAATGGTTGGTCACACAATCGCTGTGTATGACGGCAGAAAGCACGTGCCTGTATACGTAACTGAAGATATGGTAGGTTGCAAGCTTGGTGAGTTTGCTCCAACCAGAACCTTTAAGGGACACGGTGGTACTGAAAAAAGCACGGGTGCCAGATAGGAGGCTTAAAGATGGCTAAGAATATGAAAGAAAAGACCGCAAGAATTGCGGAAAATAAAGACAGACGTCCGAGAGCAGTTGCTAAGCATATTAGAATTTCTCCCTATAAGGTAAGAATCGTGCTCGATATTATCAGAGGAAAGAATTATGCAGAAGCAGTTGCGATTTTGGAAAACACTCCGAAGTCGGCAAGTGAACCTGTTAAAAAGGTTCTTATGTCTGCTGCGGCAAACGCTGAACACAATCTTGGTATGAGCAAGGACAACCTTTTCGTTGCAGCTTGCTTTGCAGATCAAGGCCCAACTCTTAAAAGAGTTATGCCTAGAGCACAAGGTAGAGCGTTCAGAATTTTGAAACGTACCAGCCACATCACTGTGGTTTTGGATGCAAAGGCTTAGGAGGATCGTTATGGGACAGAAAGTTAATCCGCACGGTTTAAGAGTCGGAGTTATTAAAGACTGGGATTCTCGTTGGTTTGTTGAAAAGAAAGATTTTGCAGCAAACGTTAAAGAAGACAACGAAATTCGTAACGTATTAAAGAAAAAATATTATCAAGCAGCAATCTCTAAGATTGCTATCGAAAAAGCAGCTTCTAAGATAATCATTACTATTTTTACTGCTCGTCCCGGTGTTCTTATCGGTAAACAAGGCAGTGAAATTGAAGTTATCAAGAAGACCGTAGCAAAAATTTGCGCAGGTAAGCAAATTTCTGTAAATATTTCAGAAGTTAAAAAGCCTGATGCAGACGCTCAACTCGTAGCAGAAGGTATTGCTTCTCAACTCGAAAAACGTGTATCGTTTAGAAGAGCAATGAAACAAGCAATCGGCAGATCTATGAGAAGTGGTATCAAGGGTGTAAAGGTAACTGTAAGTGGTAGACTTGACGGTGCAGAAATTGCACGTAGCGAAAGTTATCACGAAGGTCCAATTCCTCTCGAAACCGTGAGAGCAGACATTGAATGCGGCTATGCAGAAGCTCATAC
>JAZOMV010000021.1:0-5676 GCA_045654165.1 Christensenellaceae bacterium | reverse complement strand
CATAATCTGCAACGTAACTATCGCCACAATGACAAGTGTATGTAGTATAGCCTTGTTCTGTACAAGTAGGCTCGGTAGTTTTTGTTGTATATTCGTGTCCTTTTGGTTCGCCTACGAGTACACTATCTTTTGCTGTAGATTGAGTTGCAAATGCAGGGTTAACAAACTCTGCCTTGTAGTGTCCCGTTTCTACAGTAGTACAAGTTTTATCACTATCTTTAACATAAGTTGCAGTAACGGTTTCGGTTTCTACGTGAGCACTATCTCTACTACATACTCTCGTTGCCGTACACTCATTTCCGTTCCAAACGTATTCGGGCGTGCTAAATGTGTGCTCTAATGCAGAACCCGTTTTTGTTCTTGTGTCATCTTCACCGCAACCATTATCACAAACGGCAGTTTCAGTTCCGTCTTCTTCACATTTTGCATCATCGTTATAAATATAGTTAGTAAACGAGTGCCCAAGTGGTTCACCACTTTCAAAAGTTTCCGTTCCCTTTTCACCACAAGTACAAGAATAGTAATAAGTTGCTCTTTCTTCACAAGTAGCGTTAGTTGCTATGTAATCGTTATTTGCAACTTCTTCAGTAAATGCACAAACGTGAATAGGGCTGAATTTTGCATAAACACTCATATTGCTTGATAATGGTGCATCAAGCAAAGAGTTTGCCGTAAATGGTTTTTCCCAAACGTCTTTATCCCAAAACCAACCGTCAAAATTGTAATCTTCTTTTGAAGGGTCTTGTGGCATTTTGATAATTTCTTCGCCATTTGTGTTTACAACGGCGTAAACTTCGCCATCAACAACAAAGTTAATCTTAAACTCAACCTTGTTTGTACAAGCCGTCATTGTAACCATAAGCGTACAAACTGCTAGAATTGTTATTAAAAATGATAAGATTTTCTTTTTCATAAATCTTCTCCTTTCTTCGCAAAATAAAAAGTGCGTCGTTTACAGCGAAACAACGCACCCGTAAAAATGCACGTTTCGCTTGCCGCGACGCAATTTAAACAATATCTCTTGTAAAAGATTTATATGTAATGCGAAAACAGTACACTTCCACCAAGAAGTATACTTTTACAAGAAATATTAAACTACGTCGCACATTTATAATAGCACTTTTTATTTTCTAAGTCAATTATTTGATAGTTTTTATCTTTTTATCGTAGATAAAAGAGATAATAAGCGGTTTTCAGAGAAGTAAGGCAAAATCCTTTCTTCTGAATCCGTGAAACGATAAAAGGCTTGCTTTGCATACTTATCGGGATTGCCATACTTAACAACGTAGCGTAAGCCAAAAGCAAACTCTTTAAGGTCGAATAGCCTTTCAAGTGCTTTATTCCAACCTTGCAATACAGTATCGACTGAGTGTAATATGAAGATAGAGCGGGTTTGTTCTTCGTTATACTTTCGTTGATACCTTACCACGCTTTCAAGCATTTTCAAACCTTCTGCAAGGTTCGGGTTGCCGTATGCAGCAAGTCTATCAAACGGGGAAGATATCTTCGCTTTATCTCTATACGTAATCACGTGTAGGTTGGTTTTGCCCTTAGTGAATTTTAAGGCTCTTGCAACCTTAATCACGTTTTCACTCATTGCGTTTATCTTGTTGCCCTGCATTTTATGCGAGCAGTCTAAAACATAGTAAATATTAGTAGTTTTCATTATTGTGTCTCCTTGTTTTTGTGAAAATATAAAAGTCCAAGGTCAAACGACTTCGGACTGCAAAAATCGGGAAAGTGGCTTGTTCCTAGCCCACCCACCCCCGAGCGAGTTTTTAAGGAACTCTAACCTTGTTTTGCCCCGTAGGGCGTTACCCCTTTCGGGGCTTCCTTATTATATCTCTATCCTTTTTAGTGGGGAAAGCGGGGATTTCGGGGAGCGACTCGCGCTCGTTTCAGTTCAAAATCACTTCGGCGAAAAAATCGGCATTTTTTACCATAGGAAAGTCAGGGAATTTTCGTTTTTTTGTTTGCTCTAGGTGTCTTTCTACTACTGAAAGGTCAGTGTTTTTGGGTTTTTCAAACGATTAACCCTTTCAAAAACCCCCGTTTTTAGCAAACCCAAAAACCCTATATCTTCAGTGGTCTATCGTTTTTCCCCACTTTCCCCGATTTCCCCGATATTTTGAAGATAGGTATAGAAATAGCCCGTGGCTTTCTAGTCACGGGCTTTGGTAGAATATTGCATAGATATAGTAAAAAGCCCGATTTTCACGCGAAAATCGGGCGATATTAACCATATTTGGCTATTTAGGCAAATATGACGGAAATGAAAAACACACTTCCGTTTGACCTAGTAATCTAGGATTTGGAAGTGTGTCTGGTTGGTGACCCCTACGGGAATCGAAGGGCTCTTAACACCCCAAATCGCTAGCAATTTACTGATGAATTAACAACTGAGACACTTCTGAAACAGCTCCCTTTAGGGATAAAAAAGCTTGCCACTATTTTTCTTTATCATTTCCCTAATGATTTTTACCTTAAATTTCCTTTTTTTCATTGTGAAAATGGCATGTTAAACAAATTGACAATCCTATTTGTTTGTGATAAAATACAATTACTCTAAGAAAATTTTTTTAGAGGGAACAAATTGTTGTCAAGCAATTTAGCGGAAGTTTGTCGACAAACTTCACAATTAAATCAATGCTTGGCGAGCGAGCTGTTAAAGCTGAAGAAGGCCAACAAGAATAAGGTCTATTATTATAAAGCATAGCAGTAAACTCCTTAACGATTATGGTAATCAATAATATTTCTAATAATATTATATCATAATTGATTATTGTGCAATTATGAACAGCTAGTTTGTTACTTTTGTGTACGTAAATTCAACAAGTTACGTGGAAAAATTTAATAACTACGTTAAAAAATGTACCTGTCACTAAGAGATGCTGTTCCTCATGTGGCGGGTATCTTGCTATAATGAGGTCATAATGGATTTTGAGAAATGGTTAGAAAAAAATAATACAATTAAACCTTATTCGCACTTTGATGCAAAAAACATAAAAGTTAAGCCTATATTAGCTGAAATCACCAACCCTACCTTCATTGCCACCCACAGTTTTATGCCCTTTATTCATACATCTTTAGTTTTTAACAAATATTCAAAAAAAGGCCGCAAGGAGAAAATTAGAGAACTCTATTATTCTTCTCACTATGACAGATGTATTTATCAATATTATGCCTATTTACTTAATGAATCTTATAATAAAAAAGCAGAAGAATATGGAATAAATAATATTGCTATCGCTTATAGAAACAACTTAGGTAAAAGCAACATACACTTTGCTAAAGAAGCCTTTGATTTTATTAAACAAACAACAAATTGTTTAATTATCGTTGGAGATTTTGAAAAGTTTTTTGATACTCTTGAACCAAAATACTTAAAATCTCGCATTTGTTCCATGTTAGGTACTAAAAATTTACCGATAGATTATTATAAAATTTTTAAAAGTTTAACATCTTTTAGTTATGTAGACTTTATAGACCTCCTATCATATTACAACTTGGCGGACACTCCTAAAAACAGAACAATATTGAATCATAAAAAAATTATTATGCCAATTCAAGTTCTTCGCAAAAAAAAGGACACACTAATAAAAAGAAACGACAAAGATTTTGGCATTCCACAAGGTTCTGCTATGAGCGCTGTTTTATCTAATATCTATATGCTAGAATTTGATAAAATGGTTAAAGAATATATCAAATCACTAAATGGACTCTACCTAAGATATAGTGATGATTCAATTTTTATCATTCCTTTACAATCAAAACCTAGTACCGAAGCTATAAAATTATATCACGATAAAATACGCAGCTTTATAGCGTCGGTTCCAAAACTCGTTTTGCAGACCGATAAGACAAAAATATACACCTATTCCAATGGGAAATTATTAAATCAAGATTCACTAATACCAGGAAATAAAGACAGCAAAAACATTATTGACTATCTAGGGTTTAGTTTTGATGGCAAACTAATAAGCGTTCGTGATAAAACAACTTCTAAATATTACTACAGAGCATATAAAAAAGCGGATTCAATAGCAAAAAGAAATGGCGAAAGCCGTAAAGGAAACAAAATTTCTTGCAAAAATTTATACAAAACTTACTCCGTTAGAGGCTCAAAAGTAACCAAAGATAACAAGGGCAATTTTATTAGTTATATAAAAAGATGCACAAAAGTTTTTGGCAATAACGAACGCGTTCATATCGTATTAAACACTCATTTAGGAAAACTAAAAAAAAGAATAAACAACCGCACAAAATAGCAAATTAAAAGGGTCTACTGAATAGTTCAGTAGACCCTTTTATCTATAACATTTATTTTTATATTACTAATTTGAATTGTCGTTATAATAGGATTTAGTAGCTCATAAGAAATATCTCCATATTCACTATCGATTCCTTCAGACAAAGTAAAATTAATATGCGTTTTATAATCAATTTCAACATTGAACGAATTTGATAAAGAATAATATATTGTGATTGCCCACCTAATATCTTTATCATCTAGCAAATTTTTTACATCACGATGCCAAAATATTTCTTTCGTGTTCGTATCGAACAATAAACTTAATAAGGCATCAACTCCACCATTGCAATTGATTTTAATATTCGTAACATTTTCAGGAGTAGAATAATTGTTTAATGAATATTCCCCAATTTCCTCAAAGTTACCACCAGCAAACTCTCCTTTATAACAGTTTAATTGAACCGATTTAATAAACACTCGTTCTAAGACATTGTTTTGCGGAACAAAAAAGTTTAAGTCCATATAAACATGCTCACCAAACGTGTGAAAATTCTCGAAGTCTATATTTGTCAGCCTATTATATGTGTTATCTTTACCTAAAGTCATACTCGCTTGTGAATAGTTAATGGCCTTAATTTTATTAAATACAGCATGGGGATTAGCCCTTAACATTAAATCTTGCTGGCGGTTTTTTTCTGCCTGGCTTTGATACAACTTGTTATCTTCTTCTTGGCGGCTCTTATGATTTTCAGCTTGAAAAAATACCATGTATCCCAAAAAAATAGTCGCAAACGTAGAAACACAAGAAGTTATTAATATTATCCACTCCTCTTTATTTAAGTTAAAATCAAAAAAAATTGGAATGACAACTATTAATATCAATGGGATTGCTAAAATTATAGATAAAATCCAAATATTTCTTTTGTTCACTAAGGTCTCCTTCTTTATTTTAACAGTTTTTCTTTAGTTTTTTAATTTCTTAATAAGTTGTGCTGAAAATTTTAAAGCTATTTCATCACAGCTGTACTTAGAAGAATCCAATGCTTGAATATTTGCAATCGCTGGATATTTTTGTTGTAACTCTTCCACCGTAATGTCATGTAGAATAGGTAAAATAATCTTTTGTCCATTTTGATTTTGGCGACTTAAAAATTCACTAAGTTCCTTTTCTGTCCATTCCCTGCCAAAAAAGTTTTTAGATATGATAATTATTGCAAATTCTGCTTTTGATACTCCCTCTAAAATTTTATCTTTCCAAATATCTCCCCACTCAAGTGTATCTTTATCATAAAAAATCGCAATTTTTAATTTGTCTAACGACTTTTTCAATTCTTCAACATAACTTTCTTTATCTACATTAGCATGTGAAATAAATACGTCGTACATAGGTTTATCAATTATTTTTTCAGATGCTTTTGCCACCT
>JAZOMV010000020.1:0-2241 GCA_045654165.1 Christensenellaceae bacterium | reverse complement strand
GATATATTTCTCACTCATTACCAGACAGTAATATTTGATGCTTTCAAGATAGTTGGCGTCAAAGTCTTTCTGCCAATCGAATGGAATATAGCAACCTTCGACAATTAAGTTTTGCTTGTTTTCGATAGCAGTTTTAACCATTTCACGAACAATCGGCCACAAGTATTCGGTTAATTCATTATCATCCATAGGGGTAAGTTCTGTGTTGCCGCTACGAATTAATCCCATTTTAAGATGGTCGATTGAGAAATATGGGTATTTATATTTTTCGAGCAACCTTTGAGCAAGTACGGTTTTACCTGTGTGCGATGCTCCCGTTATTAAAACAATCATACTTTCTATCCTTTCAAATTCTTATTTATCGGTGAGTTTATTATAACATAAAATAAAATTTAATTCAATTTGTTTTGCGTGGGCAAAAGAAAACTCGACTTGTTAAAAGCCGAGTTTAATAAAAATCCCTATGGGAATAGCGATAATTGTGGTGATTTTCTTTTATCTTGCTTTTGCTTCGCAGTAGATACAACGATAAATACCTTTTTCCGAGTCTACCAAACGGAATTCGTGTACTATGCCTTGTTCTATGCTAGTTATACAACGTGGGTTTTTGCATGTTATAACACCCTTTACCGTTTCGGGAAGTTCTAGGCGACGTTTTTCTACCTTTTCGCCGTCCTTTATTACGTTTACCGTAACGTTAGGTGCGATATAGCCGAGAATATCTAAATCTAAATTCATATCGGCATCTATTTTTATTATATCTTTCTTGCCCATTTTTTTACTGCCTGCATTTTTAATGAGCGCAACCGGACAATCTAGTTCATCAAGTTTAAGGAAATTATAAATTTCCATACCCTTGCCTGCTTCTATATGATCTAAAACGATACCGTTTTTTATAGCGTCTACTTTCATACTTTACCCCCTATTCTATTCCAAGAAGTTTTAAGATAAGCGCCATACGGATAAATCTACCGTTTGCTACTTGCTTAAAGTAATGCGCTCTTGAATCGTTATCCACGTCTACTGCTATTTCGTTTACCCTAGGCAACGGGTGAAGTATCGACAAGTCTTTTTTTGCTTTTTCAAGTTTATCAAGAGTAAGAATATAAGTGTCTTTAAGACGCATATAATCTTCTTCATTGAAAAATCTTTCTTTTTGTACTCTCGTCATATAAAGAACGTCAAGTTCAGGCATAGCCTCTTCTAGACTTCTCGTTTCAACGTATTCCATACCGTTTTTATCCAAAACGTCGTCTTTAACGTAATCGGGAATAACGAGTTCTTTTGGACTAATAAGAACGATTTTTATCCCCTTATAACGAGCGAGTGCTTGTATAAGAGAGTGCACGGTTCTACCGAATTTAAGATCGCCACAAAAACCTATCGTAAGATTGTTTAAGTCGCCTTTTTCAGTTTTGATCGTAAGCAAGTCTGCCAAAGTTTGAGTTGGGTGGTTATGCCCACCGTCGCCTGCGTTTATAATAGGCACGCCCGAATACTTTGACGCAACTAACGGCGCACCTTCTTTTGGGTGACGCATTGCTATAATATCCGAATAGCAACTTACTACTCTTATGGTATCGGCAACGCTTTCGCCTTTACTTGCCGAACTGCTGTTAGCATCTGAAAACCCTAAAACGCTACCACCCAAAGAGAGCATTGCAGACTCAAAACTAAGTCTTGTTCTAGTAGGTGGTTCAAAAAACAAGGTTGCAAGTTTTTTATACTTACATTTGTCTTGGTATTTTTCGGGATTTGCAATTATGTCTTGCGCTTTTTTAATTAAAGCGTCTATTTCTTCTACCGTAAAATCGGTAATAGATAAAAGATGTTTCATCTTCTTCTCCTTATTTATTTATCCAACTTTCGTCTGACGGATTATCTCTAAACGCCTTTAATCTCATTTCGTCTTCAGGTTTGATATAGCCTGTTTCTACGGCTACTTGTACGGTCGTATCAAAATCCGTAAGGCTTACGTTCTTAACGTTTGCCGCTGCAAGTCTTTCTAAACCTTTCTTCATACCGTAGGTATAAATGCTTACGATACCAAGAACTTCTGCACCTGCTTCACGAAGCGCATCTACAACGTCTATACAACTGCCACCCGTTGAAATAAGATCTTCTATTACAACTACTTTCGTACCGGGTTCAAGTTTACCTTCAATTTTATTATTTCTACCGTGGTCTTTACTGCTACCTCTAACGTAACCCATAGGCATACCGAGAATATGGCCTGCTATC
>JAZOMV010000019.1:0-2549 GCA_045654165.1 Christensenellaceae bacterium | reverse complement strand
TTTAGATATCGTAGAAGCATCTGGCGTTAAGAACGGAACGGTTGCGATCGTTTCACACCACACTACTTGTTCAGTAATGGTACAAGAATGTTCACACGATATCGACTCGTTTGACCTTGAATATCTTCAACACGATCTTCTCGATATCATGAGAAAGATGATCCCTGACTTTGCTGAAGAACATCAATATCGTCACCCTGGTCCTATCCACGCTCAATACGGCAGACACGTAAACGAACCCGGCGACTATTCTTCAATGAACACCGACGGACACCTTCGTTCAGTTTTCTTTGGCAGAAGCGAAACCTTAACTATTAAAGATGGTAAGTTAGACCTTGGTTTGTTTGCACACATCTACTTTATCGACTGGGATCACGTTATTGCACGTCGTAGACAAGTTAACGTAACCGTTATGGGTACTACTGATGACGTAGCAGATAGAAAGATTAACGACGGTAAGGTTATCGACACTCGTCGTAAATTCACCGAAGAAGAAAAAGCATACGATATCCACTACGATTTGCAACAAATGAGATAATTTATGGGTAAGAATTTACTTGGCGTAGATTTCGGCACAACTTCGCTCAAGGCTTGTCTTTTTGATGAGAACGGGCAGAAGTTGGCGTCCGAATCGGCGCAATATAAACTTATTACAAAAGGTGATTTTATTGAATTTGACGCAGAAGAATTTTTCAACGTTCTTTCTAGCGTTGTTGGTAAGATAACCGAAAAATTCCCCGTTTACGCAATGAGCGTAGATACTCAAGGGGAAACGCTTATAGTTTTAGACAAAGACGGCAAGCCTTTGATGAACGCTATTATATGGCTTGATAATCGTGCTGAAAAGCAGGCGAAAGAAATGGAAAAGGCGTTCGGGGCAGAAACTATCTATAATCTTACAGGGCAAGCAGAAACGCCTGCCGGCTATCCTGCGCCCAAGATTCAATGGATTAAAGAAAACGCCCCCGAAGTCTTTGAAAAAGCAGACAAGTTCTTGCTTTTAGAAGATTATATTCTTTATCGTTTGACGGGTAAATTTACTGCGTCAAGATCCCTTTATTCTTCAACCCTATTAATGAACGTGCATACGGGGGAATATATCCCCGAAATGCTTTCTTATCTTGGTATAACGGAAAAACAACTTCCCGAACTCAAAGAAAGTGGGGAAATGGTTGGCGAATATCAAGGGATAAAGGTAACGACTAGCGCTTTAGACCAAATTGCAGGTATTACGGGCGCAGGCGTAACCCAAACGGGCATTATGAGTGAAACGACGGGTACTGCGCTTGCAGTTTGCGCTCTTACCGAAAAATTCCCCGAATATTACGAAGGGTTAAAGGTTTCGGTATACTACGTAAAAAAAGGCGTTTATTGTCTTTTGATGTGGGCGCCTACGGCAGGGGCAATGCTTGAGTGGTTTAAGGGTGCGTTCTGTGAAAATTTAGACTATCGCAAGATAGACGAACTTGCAGAAAGCGTTCCATCAGGTTCTGAAGGGCTTATTTGCGTGCCACATCTTTGTGGAACGGTTATGCCCGAAAACTTGCCCAACGCAAAAGGCGTGTTCTTTGGTATGGAATTAAAGCACAATAGGGGACATTTCTTGCGTGCTATTATGGAATCGGTTTCGTATATGATACGAGAATTCGTTGATTTTATGAAAGTTGACGTAGAAGAAATTCGTTCTATGGGTGGTGGCGCAAAGAGTAAAATTTGGTGCGAAATTAAAGCTAGTACGCTTGGTAAAAAGGTTGCAACTCTTAAAGAAAACGAAACGGCTTGTCTTGGTAGCGCAATGTTTGCCGGTTTAGGTGCAGGCGTTTACGAATCGCTTAAGAGTGCGTCCGATAAGATTATCGCAAAGAATTTGACCTATTCGCCCGTATATCCCGAATACCTTGAACTTTACGAAAACTATAAGAAAAAAGAAAATAAAATTTTGGAGATTTTTTAATTATGAAAATAGCATTTGCCGGTTTTGGCGAAGTTAATACACCTGTTGAATTTATCGTTGACAGATGTGCAGCTGCTGCTGAAAGTCTAAGAAAGGGTGGCGCAGAAGTTTTACCTTGTTTCCCTATTAGCGACGATTACGAAGAAAAGGACGTTAATAAGGCGATAGATTATTTTTCTGGTAAAGATTTTGATGCTCTCGTTCTTTGCGTTGCTGGTTGGATTCCCACTCACGCAGTAATAAAAATTACCGAACAATTCCGTGATAAGCCTATGGTTTTATGGGGGCTTTGTGGTTGGTATGAAGATGGCCGTTTAGTAACAACGGCTGATCAGGCGGGCACTAGTGCACTAAGAAAGGCAATGGCCGATATGCGTATAAAATTCAAGTATATCTACGATATAGTTGGTAAACCGTCTAAAGCTGAACAAGTTTTAACCTTTTGTAAGGCTTGTGCTGCGTATTCTGCACTTCGAACTGCAAGAATAGGACAAATGGGCTTTAGGGATATGCAACTTTACGGAACTATGTTTGACGGTGTGTCATTAAAGAGGGAGATCGGTGCAGAAATAGAGTGCTTTGAAATGCTTGAAGT
>JAZOMV010000018.1:0-58213 GCA_045654165.1 Christensenellaceae bacterium | reverse complement strand
TTTTTCGCCTACTCTACCCAAAAGTTTTTTATAAAAGTTTTTCTGTGCAATTTGCAAGGTCCTATCTCCTTGATTTTTTCTATATGCGCTTTAGTGCCGTAACCCTTATGCTTTTCAAAACCGTATTCGGGAAATTCTTTTGCGTAATCACTCATAAGATTATCCCTATACACTTTCGCTACTATTGATGCACAACCTATCGTGTAACTATTAAAATCACCCTTGATAACGTATTCTGCGTTTATAGGAAGATGTGTATCCACCCCGTCTACAAGCGTTATATCAGGCTTTACGTTTAATCCTTTAACGGCTGATACCATACATTTTTTTACGGCTTCTAATATATTTATCCGATCAATTTCATCTTGCCATATCTCATAAATACAATATGATACGGCTTTTTGCTTAATCAATTCGGCAAGTTTTTCTCTCTTTTTTTCCGATAGTTTTTTGCTATCGTCTACCCCTTCGATAATATCGTCTAAGGGCATTATACAAGCACAACAAACCACAGGACCTGCAAGTGGACCTCTACCCACTTCGTCAACACCTGCCACGTATTTACAACCAAGATCTATATGCTTTTTTTCATAAGTTAATTTATCCATATTAGTCTAGAATTATTTTCCCTATTCTACCTTTTCTAAAATCGTCTATAACGGCAGTTGCGCAACGTTCGTAATCAAATTCGCCACCCCTACGCAAAAACCCACGTCTTACGCAAATCGCATTGAAAAGATCTATCGTTTCCACGTCAAGATCTTCTATGTCGTACTTTACTTTCAAAAGTTCGGGGTGTTTTTCTTTTAACTCTGCCAAGAGTTCGTAAGCAAGGTCGTTAAAATCTATATTAGCGTCGTTCATACTGCCTATATAAGCAAGGTGTTTTGCTAAGGTTTGATTTTCAAACGCAGGTGGCATAGTACCCGGCGTATCAAGAAGTTCAAGTTCACGAAGCCTTACCCATTGTTTGCCTTTTGTTACCCCTGCTTTATCGCCCGTAACGGCTTTCTTTCCACCACAAAGCGCATTGATAATAGTTGACTTACCCGTGTTTGGAATTCCTGCAACCATAATTCTTATAGGCTTAAAAATACCTTTAAGTTTATTCCTTTCAAGTTTTTCTTGCAACATGGAAAATATGCGTTCGTAAAGTAAATCTACGGCACGCTTATCCATTGCGCTTATCGACACGGTTTCTCTACCGTCTTTCTTAAACTCGGACACCGTGCGTTTAACGTCTTCTGCTTGGACTAAATCGGTTTTATTAAGCACGTAAAGCACTTTTTTATTCACGAAAAGTTTATCAAGTTTTGAATTTAATGATGCTCTAGGCGCACGTGCGTCAAGAACGATCATTACCCCGTCAACGGCCTTTAGGTTATCTTCCATCATTCGCATTGCAGCCGTCATGTGACCGGGAAACCATTGTAAATGTTGCATTATTTTTCCTCTTTCAATAAATCAGGACGATTTTTTTCAGTTATTTCAAGCGACTTTTTGTGTCGCCATTTATCTACTTCACCGTGATTGCCACTTGTTAATACTTCTGGAACTTTAAGCCCCATAAATTCTTGTGGACGTGTGTATTGTGGGTACTCTAAAAGCCCGTTAGAAAAACTTTCTTGAGAAAGTGATTCACCGTTGATAACCCCGTCTACGTAACGTGCAACGGCATCTACCACAGCCATTGCAGGTATTTCACCACCCGTTAAAACAAAATCGCCTATCGACAATTCTTCGTCGATAAAAAGGTCTAATACTCTTTGATCGACCCCTTCGTAATGTCCACAAAGAAGCAATAATCTTTCGGCTTTAGCATACTCTAAAACTACGTTTTGTTTGAACACTCTACCCCTTGGTGACAAAAACACTCTTTTTGCTTGGTGTTCGGGATCAATTTCTTGTATTGCAGATGCGATAGGTTGAGCCATCATTACCATACCTGCGCCACCACCAAAAGGAGCGTCGTCACACTTTTTGTGTTTATCTAAAGTGTATTCTCTTATATCGTGCACGTTTATTTGTAGTTTACCACTATCTACTGCACGACCTATTATGCTTGTTTTAAGTGGGGTAAACATTTCGGGAAAAAGAGTTAAGATATCAATTTTCATAACAAGCAACCTCGCCTAATCTCTTTTTCAAAACGGTGACCTGTTTATTATCTACGTCTACTTGAACGAGCAAATCTTTCAAAAAAGGAAAGCGCATAATTCTATCGTCTACACACTTAACGGTAAAGATATCCGTTCTTGCAGTAGTAACGTCAACGATATCGCCGACCTTTTGCCCGTCTTCAGTAACAAGCGCACAGCCTATAATATCCACGATAAAAAAAGTATCTTTAGGTAGTTTAACTGCGTCTGCTCTTTCCACGTGCAAAAACTTGCCACGCAAAGATTCGGCAGTATCTCTATCGTTAATACCCGAAATGGATAAAAACACGGTATTGCCACCGATTACGACTTTTTCTACGGTATGATACACACCGTCAATAATAACTTTTTTTAGTTTTTTAAAACGCATTATATCGTCGGTTAACGGCTGAACTTTTACTTCGCCTTTTATACCTTGAGGCTTGACGATTACGCCTATTTTCAACGTATTTTCCATGTCTTTAAAAGTGGAAAACGGGGAATTATTTTACTTCCCCGTGTTCTTTAATTTCTATATTGTATTTTTTATTTTCCTGCTGTGAACCTGCACGAACGAGAGTACGGAGCGCCTTTGCAATTTTGCCTTGACGACCGATTACCTTACCCATATCGCTGTCTGCAAGAATAACGGTAACGGAAATTTCCGAACCGTTTTCTACGATATCGTATTCAACCTCTTCAGGCTTTTCAGCGAAGCGATTAACTACGTATTTAATAAGTTCTATCATACAAACTCCTTAACCCTAATTATTTGGATTTGCGGACTTTAGTTTTTGCAGGTGAAAGTTTGGTGGGCTTAGGTATAATTCCCTGATTTACGAGGATGTTCTTTACGGTGTCGGTGGGTTGTACGCCCTTTGCGAGCCAGTCTTTTGCCTTAACTTCGTCGATTACGATTTCAGCTGGTTGTGCGATAGGATTATAGTGACCTACTTTGTCAATATACTTTCCATCTCTGCCTGTTCTGCTGTCTGCGATTACGATACGGTAGAAGGGTGATTTCTTGTCGCCCATTCTGGTTAATCTCATTTTTACTGCCATTTTTGTTTCTCCTATATGTTTAATATTTTTTTAAAACCTAAAAAATTTATTGTTTTTCATTTGTTTCATCATTTGCTTGGTCTGTTCAAACTGTTTTAACACTCTGTTGACTTCTTGCACACTCGTTCCACTTCCCTTTGCTATTCTAATTTTGCGTGACGAGTTTATGATGTTTGGGTTTTCTCTTTCTTTTTTCGTCATTGATTGAATTATTGCTTTCATAGTAAGCATTTTCTTCTCATCAATGTCTTCTTCTCTTATCTTCATTTTTGAACCCATACCCGGTAGCATGGAAAGAACGTCTTTTATGCCACCCATTTTATTCATGGTTTCAAACTGTTCAAGATAATCTTCTAACGTAAAAGAGTTTTCTCTAAACTTCTTTTCCATTTTTTTGGCTTGTTCTTCAGTTACGGCTTCTTGCGCTTTCTCTATAAGAGAAAGAACGTCACCCATACCTAAAATACGGTTAGCCATACGGTCGGGATAGAACGGCTCTAAATCACCAAGTTTTTCACCCACCGAACAGAACTTTATCGGCTTGCCCGTTACTGCTTTCATTGAAAGCGTTGCGCCACCACGAGTATCCCCGTCTAACTTGGTTAGAACTAAACCCGTAACTTCTAAACGTTGATTGAAAGTGTTTGCAACTTCAACGGCTACTTGCCCCGTCATAGAGTCTACAACCAACAAGATTTCAGCAGGGTTCACTTCAGACTTGATATCTTCAAGTTCTTTCATGAGTTCTTCATCAATTTGAAGTCTACCTGCAGTATCTATGATAACCGTGTCAAACCCGAAAGATTTTGCGTATTCTACGCCTTGTTTTGCTATCTTAACAGGGTTGCCTTGACCTTTTTCAAAAACCTGACAACCTGCTTTTTCGCCGACTACTTTAAGTTGATTTATCGCTGCAGGACGATACACGTCACAAGCAACTAGAAGTGGTTTTTTACCCTGCTTTTTCAAGAGCAAACCAAGTTTACCAACGAGCGTGGTTTTACCTGCACCTTGCAAGCCTGCCATCATTATTATCGTTGGTGGTCGGTCTGCTACTGCAAGTTTATTGTTTGAACTACCCATCAACGCAATAAGTTCTTCGTTTACAATCTTTATTACTTGTTGAGTAGGACTTAAACTCTTTAATATTTCTTGCCCAACTGCTCTTTCGCTAACCTTTGACACAAAATCTTTTACGACGGAAATATTAACGTCTGCCTCTAAAAGTGCAATACGCACTTCTCTCATTGCCGTTTTAATTTCCAACTCAGTAAGTCTACCGTGTTTGGTTAGTTTGCTAAAAATATGATTCAGTTTTTCACTTAAACCTGAAAAAAGAGCCATTATTTACCTATAATATCTAGAATTTTTTTGCTTATATCTTGATCTTTTTCCGAAAGACTATGCGCAACCGATAACAATTCGGTGTTTTTTTCTTTCAGTTTTAAGACCTTTTCGTATCCATTAAGTTTTTCTTTAACTTTCTTTAAGGATTCGTAAACGTTTTGCCTAGTTTTACCTTCTGGCTCGGAAATTTCAGCAAGCGACAAATCGTAAAGATAATAACAAGAAAATAATTCTCTTTGACGCTCCGTCAACAACCCTTTATAAAGTTCAAAAAGTTCAATTAAACCTAAATCTTTTTCCATAGCAAATTAAAAGGTGTAAAATAAATTTACTTTACACCTTGATATTATACATATTTACCCCGTTACTGTCAAACGATTTTTATTATTTTTTCAAAATAGTTGTTACTTTTACCTTTTTATTGTATACTTTACCCATCAAAAATAAAGGATTTTTTATGAAATTAATTGATTTAACTCACTTTTTATCGCCCGATATGCCCGTTTACCCTGGCACAGAACAACCAAAATTCACACCTGCAAATACTTATGAAAAAGACGGGTTTAAGGAAACACTTTTAAATATGTATACACACACGGGCACGCACGTAGACCCACCTGCGCACTTATTTGCAGATAAGAAAACACTTGACCAAATGGATATTAGCGCATTTATCGGTTCTGCTTTAGTAATAGATTGCTTAGACTTAAAGGACGGGGAAAAAGTTAGTTTATCACATCTTGAAAAATACGGCGAAAACGCCGTTAACGCCGAGTTTTTATTATTTAACTTCGGTTATTCTAAACTTTGGGGCAAACCCGAATATTTTGGCAATTACCCCGTGCTAAGCAAAGAAGTTGTTGACTTTATTATCACTACCAAAAAGAAAGGCGTGGGGCTTGATACGATAAGTTTAGACGCTATTAACGACGGCAACTTAACCATGCATAAACGACTTTTTTCGGCGTCTGAAACTATTATAATAGAAAACCTTACAAACCTTGATAAAATAGGCGATAAAATGTTTACTCTATTCGCCCTACCATTAAAGCACAAAGATGCAGACGGCTCGCCTATAAGAGCAGTTGCAGTAATTAGTGAATAAACCAAAAACCACAGTTTTTACTGTATATCAAACAAAAAAGGATAGTTTCCACTATCCTTTTTTGTTTCTCATGAGTTGATGAGAGCCCCGTGGTTTGGTCACCTTTGATAATCTTGCCTTGACCGTGGGGCATGAAAAAGGGTAAGGCACAAAGCCTTACCCTAACAACTCTTTTAATTCCATTTTTTGAAAATTTCATCAATATCCCTATCTGTAAACCCTAAACTTACTAACGCTATTGTAGAAAAAAAATCTAACTTATCCCTACTTTTACATTCGTATGCCATTTTGATATTGTCTAAAACTTCTTTGCTGTGCCCCTTTTCACGCAACTCTTCAATTATTTCATTAATCATTTTATCCTTCGCTTTGCCTATATCAGTTACCGTTATTCCTTCTTCAGCTAATTTTTCTCTAGCCACAGTATCTTTCGCCTCAGCTCCATATCCCCCAAAGCGAAATATAAAAATTACAAAAGGAATTACAAAATACCCTATTACAACCCAAACAACATACGCAGATAAAACCGTTGTCATTAAAACTATTGCAAGAATTGCTACACATACGCCAAAAATAATATTCCCTAAGTAACTAATCGTTGCCTTTTTTGCTTTTTCTTTTAAAGCCAAAGGCAAGCCAATAAATAAACTAGCCAAATTAGAGCTAAAAACAAATATCCCTGCTAAAAATGAAATTATACCCACTAAAAACCCCATATTATTCCTCCTAATTGTTTTGTTAATATAATTATATGTGCATTGCACATACTTGTCAAGCAATTTGATCGTTTTATGATAAAATTTATATATGAATTTTGGAGATAATTTTAAGAAATGCAGAAAGGAAATAAACCTTTCACAAAAAGAAGTTGCTATAAAATTAGGCGTTCATCAATCAAACATTAGCGACTGGGAAAATAACATTTCAAGACCCGAATATGAAAAATTGATAGAGTTATCTAAAATTTACGATGTAACCTTATATCAATTACTTGGAATTGATGAACCATCTAACTTTTGATTTTATTTATTATGTACATTTAATAAATACTTTTTTTCTATTCTAATTTAAACGGTTGCTTAGTAAAGACACAAGTCGGTTTGCTAAATTAAAAGTATAATTAAAGTTAAGCGTGGCGTAGCGATAGGGATTTATCGCTACGCCACAACTATCTTTGCCTAACGGCAAGTTATACTGCTTTCGCAGTTTTATTTTTCTGTACAAAGTGATATTTTTACTATCGTGAAAGTTATGGCAAATATAATACAACTTTAACAACATGTCAAAATATAAAACAATGTGCTTGCATATCACTTTTAGCCATAAGGCTAAAAATATAATTTATTTTACTTATTTTTATGGTAAAGATAAAGCCCACTACATTTCGCTTAAAGCGAAGTATAGTGGGCTACACTTTTATTTTGAATTGAAATCCCTATGTCTATTGCAGTTCAACTGTGGTTTTTCTTTTTTAGAACATACCTTCTATAAATTCTTGCGCATCAAAATCTTCTATATCGTCTATCTTTTCACCCGTGCCTACGTACACTACGGGAACTTCTAATTCGTAAGAAAGCGAAACGATAAAGCCACCTTTTGCCGTGCCGTCTAACTTAGTTAGAATAATACCGTCTATACCAACGGCTTGGTTAAACACTTCTACTTGGTTATATGCGTTTTGACCGGTAGTTGCGTCTAGCACGATAAGTTTATAATAATTCGCGTCGGGATATTCACGCTTTACAACCCTATCCATTTTCTTTAATTCTTCCATAAGGTTGGCTTTAACGTGAAGTCTACCTGCCGTATCAATAATCAACACGTCGGTATTTCTAGCCTTACATGATGAGATTGCATCGTAAACTACGGCAGAAGCGTCTGCACCTTCTTCGTGCTTGATAATTCTTACCTTTGCCCTATCTGCCCAAACGGAAAGTTGATCGGCGGCAGCCGCACGGAAAGTATCTGCCGCTGCAATAGTAACGCTTTTCTTTTCTTTTACGAGTTTGTTGGCAAGTTTACCTATCGTGGTAGTTTTACCAACCCCGTTTACACCTACAACCATTATTACTGCAGGTTTTTTAATTTCTAAAGCGTCTGCATAATTCAAGGTGTCAAAGAGTTCGTCTTTAAGTAGTTGAACTACGTAATCTTTATCTTTGCATTTTTCTTTTATTGCAGTTTCACGAATTTCGTCAACGATTTCCATTGTGGTCTTAACCGATACGTCAGAAGAAATCAATATATCTTCTAACTGTTCGTAAAACTCTTCGCCAAGTTTGTTTTTAGCAAATAAATCGTTGAGTTTTTTTGCTATTCCGTCACGAGTTTTGCTCAATACGGATTTTAATTTACTGAAAAGTCCCATAATCTACCTATGCTAAATTTTCGCCCGTTATTTCCGAAACGTCGGCAAGTTTTACCGATACCATCTTGGAAACGCCTTTTTCTTGCATAGTTACGCCGAAAAGCGCATCTGCCATCTCCATAGTGGGCTTTCTGTGGGTAATAACGATAAATTGCGTTTCTTCGCTAAATTTTTGCAAGTATCTTGCAAATCTATCTACGTTCGCTTCGTCAAGAGCCGCTTCTATTTCGTCAAGCACGCAGAAAGGCATAGGACGAAGTTTTAAGATTGCAAACAAGATGGCTATTGCCGTAAGCGCCTTTTCGCCACCTGATAAAAGCGAAAGTTTTTGAAGTTTCTTTCCCGGTGGTTCGGCAACGATTTCTATGCCTGCCTCTAATCTATCTTCTACGTCGGTATAGTCGATTTGAAGCATTGCTCTACCACCACCGAAAAGTTCTTTAAATATTCTTTGGAAGTTTTCGTTGATGGTTGTAAAGCCTTCGTCAAACTGCGTGAGCATTTCGGCTTTAATCTTATCAATAGCCTCTTGAATATCTTTTTCGGCTTTCTCAAGATCTTCTTTTTGCGTCGTCATTTCTTGATAACGCTCTTTAAGTATCTTAAGGTCGTCTATCGCAGTTGCGTCGATTGCGCCAAGTGAACTTCTTTTTCTTCTTAAACGATTAATTTCTTGTTCGCCAAAGTTTGCATCGTAATTTTCTACACGTTGTTTAACTGCTGTTTCGTAAGTTTCTTGATAATCTTCCCAAATACTTTGTTGCAAGTATTCAAGGTCGGAATCAATTTTTGCAAGCGCAATTTCTTGAGCGTGTTTCTTTTCTGAAAGTTCGTTGATATTTTCGGTAAGTTGCTTTTTGAGTTCGTCGTTACGGTTAAGTCTTTCCCTAAGCGCAGTTTTATCTCTTTCTATGTCTTCTATCTTAGAGCGAATACCGTTAATATAATCTTGCTCTGCTTTGGTAAGAGCAACCTTTTCTTGTTCACGGCGAAGTTCTTCTATAATTTCTTCTGCCCCTACGTTGCTCTTTATAAGCCCCGTTATTGAATTTTCCGTTTCGCTTATTAACGTTGAAAGTCTTTGGTTTTCCGTAGTGAGCGAAGATATTTTACCCTTTAATTCGGTAACCGATACTTGAAGTGCAGTCGATTCGTCGGCAAGGGCTTGTCTTTCTTTTCTCAAAGCGTCGTATTCTGCTTGGTGCTTATCAGCCGTTTCTGATGCGTTAGCCCTATCTGCTTCAAGTTTTTTACCACCACTTTGTACTAATTCGTAATCAGCGTTAAGTTTGCTTAATTTTTCTTTTACCGTGTCAATAAGATCGTTAGTAAACTCTATTTCTTGACCGATTTCGCTAAGATGCTTTTCTGCAACTGATTGCTTTTCTCTCTCGATAAGCGTTTGTTGACGCTTGCCGTTATACAAGTCGTTAAGCAAACCAAGTTCGTCAAAAGCCTTATCCCTTTTCTTTTCAAGTTCGGCTTTTTCGGTTTTGAGTTTATCCATTTCTTCACGCTTTGCTTGTAATTGCATTGCGTTATCTTCTATCTTTCTTTCGCCCGACAACAAGCCTACGGAATCGTTTCTTCTTGAACCACCCGTCATTGCGCCTTGCGTGGTAAATACGTCCCCGTCAAGAGTTACCATCTTGAACGCAAAACGGAATTTATCGGCAATTCTAGTAGCGTTTTCTAAGGTGTCTACGATAAGCGTATTACCCAAAAGGTTGGATATAACGTTTTCGTAACGGCTATCGTAAGAAACTAATTCGTTTGCAACGCCTAACGCACCTTTTTCTCTTAACGCTGAAGTAACTGCAAAGTTTTGTTCTCTCGGCTTAACCGAAGTTATCGGCAAGAAAGTAATTCTACCGAATTTATTTGCCTTTAAGTATTCGATAAGGTACTTTGCGTCTTCAGGCGTTTCGGTAACGATATTTTGCGCTGCCGCTGCAAGTGCCGTTTCTAAAGCGATATCGTACTTCTTATCGCTCTTAATAAGTTCTGCAACCACACCCTTAATTCTGCGTTTTAATTCGCCGTTTTCTTTGGCTTTATTAAGCAAAAGTTTTACTGCTGGTGCAAAACCTTCGTAATTATCACGAAGTCCACGATAGAAGTTATCTTTAGTAACGAGTGAAGTTATAACCGAGTTCAAAGCGTAAATGCCGTTATCGGTTTTAGCAACGGCTTCGTTACAAGAACGCACTTCTTCTTCTTTTTCTTCTATTTGGTTTTTACAGTCGAATACTGCACGGTCAAGTTCGTCAAGCGTTTTGTCCGTACGATCTTTTTCGTTAAAGTATTCGTTGCGCTTTACTGATAACGCATCTAACTTGTTTGTAAGTTCTTCAAGTTTATCGATAAGATTTTTCTTTTCGATAGACATTGTTCCCGTGTTAACTTTTATATCCGAAAGAGATTCTAGCGATTCTATAATTTTTTTCTGGTTTGCAGTTGCAAGTTCTTCGCCAAGCGCAATCTTTTCGGTTATTGAAAGAAGTTTTTTGCTAACCTTATCTGCCTTATCTTGCAAGGTTTTTAATTCGTTTTCACAAGATGCTAAAAGATTAGTATTATCGTCAAAACTATTTTTACTTTCGGCTACGAGTTTTTTGTTTTCTTCTATTTCCTTTTCGGCTCTTTCGATTTGACCTTTAAGGAAAGATATTTTTTGCTCGTAAAGTTGTTTTGCACCCGAAGCGTGTTCCATACCGACACGCTTTTCTAAAAGTTCGTCGTTAAGGTTTTTAAGATTTTCATCTGCGCCGGTAATATCCGAAAAGATCTTTTCGTATTCTTTCTCAGCGTCTTGCATATCTTTTTGACGGAAAGCAGTCTGTTCGTCTAACCCTTTAATCTTTTGATAAATCTTGCCTTTTGCCGTTTCTACGCCGTCTACTTTAGCAACGTAAGTATTAAGCTCGTGGAACTTTAACTGTTCGGAAAGTTCGTTAAATTCTTTTGCCTTTTCAGCCTTTCTTTCAAGTGGGGCAAGTTGATTTTCTATTTCCGTGAGTATGTCTATATAACGCACTAAATTTTCGTGCGTTCTTTCAAGTTTTCTTTGAGATTCGTTCTTTCTCGTTTTGAACTTTGCTATCCCCGTCGCTTCTTCAAATATCATACGGCGATCTTCTGGTTTAGCAGACATAATTTCTTCTACTTTACCTTGACCGATTATGGTATAGCCTTCTTTACCTATACCACATTCGTGCAAGAGTTCTACTATATCACGCAATCTTGACGGTTGTTTGTTTATAAAATACTCGCTTTCACCACTACGGTATAATTTTCTAGTAATTATAACTTCGTTATAGTCAAGACTAAACATACGATTAGTGTTATCGAAAAACAACGAAACTTCGCAATAAGAAAGGGATTTTCTGCCTTGCGTTCCACTAAAAATAACGTCTTGCATGCTTGAACCACGAAGACTTTTTGCCGATTGTTCGCCAAGCACCCAACGAATTGCGTCGGCAACGTTACTCTTTCCACATCCGTTAGGACCTACTATACACGTAATACCGTTGCCAAATTTAATTTCTGCTTTATCTGCGAACGATTTAAATCCGTAAATTTCCACTTTATCGAAATTCACTTGCTTTACCTACCCTGTTTTTTTATTATTTTTAACGCTGATTTTGCCGCTTGATTTTGCGCCAACTGTTTACTTCTTCCCGAACCTTCAGCAAGGTTTTTACCGTTAATCAATACGGCTTCTCTAAACACGGGATTATGGTCTGGACCACTTTTGCTTAACGACAAATAAGTTATACTGCCAAGTTTTTTCTTTTGAACGTATTCTTGCAGTTCTACTTTGTCAACAGCCCCGTTTGATTTTTGTTGTTTGTTTTGTTGCTTTTGTTTTTCTTCGTAAAACTTAATTATCGTGTCCTTAATAAATCGTTTTACGGGTGCGATACCCCCGTCGAGATATATACCTGCAACGAGTGCTTCGTAAACGCTTGAAAACAATTTATCGTCTTGACTAACGCTCTTAACTTGCCCGTTTCCTAACAACACGTATTCGTCTAACCCTAGCCTATACACAGCGTCAAGCAACGGATCTTTAGAAACCATTTCTGCCCTAATCTTAGTCATTGCGCCTTCGTCATATTTACTAGTTTTATACAAATATTCCGTAACCACGTATTCCATAATGGAATCGCCGAAAAACTCTAACCGTTCGTTATCTTTTTCGCCGTGTTCGTTTGCGTAAGACGAGTGCGTAAAACAAGTACGAAGCAACATCTTGTCCTTAAACGAATAACCTATTAAGTTTTCCACACCGTCTATATCGAATATTATCATATAAGTTTACGAATTAAACACTATTTCTTCTGCAAGAAGTTTTTCGGTTATTCTATCCGAAATGTTAAAATCTACATAGTCTACTGCTTGCAATATCGCCGCCTTGAAAGTTCCCCTTTCAGACGAACCGTGCGCTTTGATTACGGGTTTTTGCACCCCTAAAAACATTGCGCCACCGACTTTTGTATAGTCGAGTTTATCTTTCATTTTGCCAAGGCTCTTTTTAAGGAATAAACCACCGATTTTACCTGATACCGATCCGTATATGCTTTCTTTAAGAAGTTTAAGCACGCCTTTTAACGCTCCTTCCATTGACTTCAAGGCGATATTCCCACTAAACCCGTCTGCAACGATAATATCGTATTCGCCGGATATTAAATCTCTACCTTCGGTATTGCCAACGAAGTTTATACCTTTAAGGCTTTTGAGAACGGGGAAAACTTCGTGATTGAGCATATTTCCCTTTTCATCTTCAGTACCGTTAGAAAGCAATGCAACCTTGGGTTTTTCTACACCCATTGCTTCGGCGTAAGCCGTTGCCATTAACGCAAACTGAACTAGGTTAATATTCTTGCAATCGGCATTAGCACCAGAGTCGCATAATAGCACCTTTTTATCACCTTTTAGCGACGGCATTACAGGACAAAGTGCAGGACGATTTACGCCTTTTATTCTGCCGAGTTTTAAGGTTGCGCCTACTAAAACTGCGCCCGTTGAACCTGCCGACACAAAAGCGCCTGCTTCGGGATTTTCTTTAAGTTCTTTAAATGCCACGCATATAGAACTTTCGGGTTTTCTTCTAATAGCGACGGTAGGTTCTTCTTCACAAGTGATAACGTCGCTTGCGTGAAGAATTTCTATTCTATCGCTATCATACTTATACTCTGAAAGTTTTTTCTCAAGTATTTCTTTATCGCCTACGAGAACAGCCGTGAAACCTTCTCTTTCGTTTACGGCAAGAACCGTACCTGCAACTACTTCGTTTGGCGAATTATCTCCACCAAATCCATCTATAAGAATTTTCATTTTTTATCTCTCTTAAAAATTAGTTTTCAAGCGTACCTACCGTTCTTGGGAAAGGCAATACGTCACGAATATTAGATATTCCCGTAAGGTACATTATCATTCTTTCAAAACCTAAGCCGAAACCTGAGTGAATTACCCCTCCGTATTTTCTAAGATCAAGATACGACTTGTAATCTTCTGGATTAAGTCCACAATCAGCCATTCTTTGTTCTAAAATTTCCATTCTTTCTTCACGTTGGCTACCACCGATAAGTTCGCCGATTCCCGGAACTAAAAGATCGCTAGCGGCAACCGTCTTCTTATCGTCGTTAAGGCGCATATAGAAAGCCTTTATATCCTTGGGATAATCGGTTAAGAAAACCGGCTTTTTGAACACTACTTCCGTAATATAACGTTCGTGTTCACTTTGTAAATCTACGCCCCAGTATACAGGTGCGTCAAAACGGTCTTTTTCCTTTTCTAAAATTTCAATCGCTTCGGTATAAGTAAGGCGTTTGAATTCGTTATTTCTAACGTTGTTTAATCTTTCAATAAGTCCATTATCAACGAATTTGTTAAGGAATTCTATTTCTTCACCACACTTATCCATAACGTGACCGATTATGTATTTAACCATTGCTTCTGCACAGTCCATATCGTCGGAAAGATCTGCAAACGCAAGTTCTGGTTCTATCATCCAAAATTCTGCTGCGTGACGAACGGTATTAGAGTGTTCAGCACGGAAAGTCGGGCCGAAAGTATACACGTTAGCGTAAGCCATTGCAAAATTTTCTACGTCTAACTGACCGGATACGGTAAGACTTGCTTTCTTGCCAAAAAAGTCTTGCTTGTAATCGGCAGTATTTTCTTCGGTCTTGGGAAGATTATCCATATCAAGAGTGGTTACTTGGAACATTGCACCTGCCCCTTCACAATCGCTACCCGTTATGATAGGGGTATGAACGTAAACGAAACCACGTTCGTTAAAGAAACTGTGAATTGCAAACGCCGCTTCACTACGAATCTTAAATACTGCGTTGAAAGTATTCGTACGAGGGCGCAAATGTGGAATACCACGCAAGAATTCTAAAGTATGACGTTTTTTCTGTAAAGGATAATCAGGGGTAGAAGTACCTAAAACTTCTACTTTATCTGCATTGATTTCAAAAGGTTGTTTATTTTCGGGCGTTAAAATAAGAGTTCCCGTTACGGTAAGGCATGCGCCTACGTTTTGTTTTGCAATCTCATCATAATTGCTAACTTTACTTCTATCAAAAACTATTTGGCAATTCTTAAAATAAGAACCGTCGTTAAGTTCGATAAAGCCGAACGACTTACTATCTCTTATGGTTCTTGCCCAGCCACATACGGTAACGGTTTGTCCACCGAATTCGCTTGGCGTTTTGAAAATTTTTCTAAGTTCAGTCCTTTTCATAATTACACCTTTGCTAATATATTTTAAAATTATACTCGTATATTATAGCATAATATACGCAGGTTTTCAAGAATTTTTACAAACAAATTGCTTAAAGCCCCCACAAAAATTAAAATTCCCGACTATATATCGGGAATTTTTTATTAGTCGATAAGACTACCTATTTCTTTTACGTATGTTTGACGGCGTTTCCAAATTTCGCTGTCTACGAATTTCCATTGATTTTGGATGTTGAGATTATGTTCAAGCATAGGATTACTTTCTATAAGTTCTATGCCGTCGTTGATTACGTTTTGCATAATACGAGAGATAATTACGGCGTTTATACCCGTATTCTTGTACTTATGCTTAATACCTATTAAGCCCATTTCCAACTGACTTGGCGACGCTATCGATTTAAGCACGCCAATAAATCCCGTTGGGAAAAGTCTACCCTTATGCTTAACGAGTGGATCTGCTATTGACGGTAGAACTATACCAAACCCTGCAACTTCGTCGTTTTCATCAATAAGGAAACTTAAATATCTTGTGTTAACGATAGTTGCAAATTGATCTAACACGTTCTTTCTTGCCTTACCTTCTACGGGTACGTAACCGTCTAAATGCCCGTACGCTTCGTTAAGCGTATCAAACATTTTATCCCCGTATTTACTTAAAATTTGACGAACTGAGTGCGTTTCGGCAAGGTCAACTAGGTTATATTTTTCCTTTATTCTTTTTGCTATTGAAAGTATTCTTTCATCTGGTTTTTCCGGAACGGTAAACTTAAACTCTACCCATTTAGATTCGTCTTTAAAACCCAACTCTTCCATACGCTTATAAAAATAGGGGTAGTAATAGTTGGTTGCGTACGTACTGCGTACGTCAAACCCGTAGGTGAGCATACCTTCTCTATCCGTATCGTTAAAGCCCCAAGGCCCGTGTATGGTTTCCATCCCGTTTTCTCTACCGAACTTTTCAACCGAACCAAGCAATGCCTTAAAAACTTCTATATCGTCAATACATTCAAGGCGAGAAAATCTAATATATTTTTCGCCAGAAAGTTTATTGTGAGTGTAGTTAATAAGCCCTGCTATTCTACCCACCAACTCTCCGTCTTTATAACACAAAAAGCCTTTTATTTTATTTTCTTTTAGGTTAAAGTTCTTTTTGGGGTTAAAAGTATTTATTTCGTCACCTATTAAATTAGGAACGTAATACGGGCAATCTTTATAAAGTTTCGTAGGATATTCTGAAAAAAGTTTTATATCTTTTTTTGTTTTTACTTCTCTAATTTCAATCACTTTTAAAACTCACTTCCTATCGTTTTGTAAAAAACTATTGAAACTATTATACTACAATAACGAAAATTTTTCAAGCAAATAAAAAAAATTCTCGGCTTTACGAGAATTTTTTTATTTTCAACCATTATTCGTCTTGGTTATCTTCTTGATTTTCTTTTACAAGTTGCGGGGGCTTTTCATCTTTTAACGACATAACGTAAGCCATATATTCTTCATCTGTAAGTTTAGCAACTTTGTTTTTCTTTTTTGCCATAATATTCATCTCCTTATCTAAGATTATAAATATTTTTAGCATTAAATACTTTTTTTATACTTAAAAACGACCACTAGCCTAACTAATGGTCTTTTACACTTATTTTTTTATTCCTTTAATCTTTTTGTAGGTTTTATCAGTAGTAAAATCACGCTTTTTATCGTAAGAACCACCAAGCGCTTCTATTGCAAAACGCAATTCTTCAAAATCGGCGTAACTAATCTTTTCTTCTTCTATGGCGTTTATTAAAACCGGCAATGCACGTTCGTCGCCAAATTTAGCAAGATAGTTTGCGTAAAGTGGCATATTCTCTTTATGTTTAACAAATTCCAAAGTAAGCACGTTGAAAACCCTATCGTCGCCTTTGGTCTTTGAAAGAATTTCCGTATAATACGGTTTTTTATTTTCTTCAGATTCGTTATATCTTTCAAGAACTTGTTCTTTAACGTCTTCTGCCATTTCGCCCAAGAGTTCGGTTGCAAGTTCTCTAACGCTTTCGCCGTAATCCCACGCTATAAATTCCAAGTAACGTTGAGCACCAAGTTTGCTACCCATATCACCTAGCATATTCATTAAATAAACGATAAATTCTTCGCTACCGTCTTCTGCAAGTGCTTGAACTAACGCTCTCTCATTATCCATGTTTCCCGTTATCGATTCACATAGAAAATCCGAAACGGAAACACCCTTTTCTAAATGAGATTTTAAACAATCAACGAGTTCTTCGGCTGTAAATTGCGTATAATACGAGTTTGGCGTTAAACCATCTAACTCTTTCAACTTTTCGTCGCCAAATTTTTCGTAAAGTTCGGGGATTTTATTTTCAATTTCTTCAGGCTTTACTTTGCCTATGTTTGAATAAACGTAGCCTTCTATGTATTTATCAAAAAGAGCGTCTATATCTACGATTTTTATCATTTATTTTCTCCTTTATATATGCTAAGTAACAAATCGAATTTTTCTTTTTTTATATCAAAAAATCTTTTCACCGTCTTAAACTCGCTTAGATCTTTAATATCGGCAACCGAAAGAATAAGTGCGCCTATTTCTTCGTTATTCGCTTCTGCTTCGCCAACCTTACCTTTAAGTTTTTTATAAACGGCGTTAGTCGCAGTTGCTAATTTATCAGTTTGGTCGGGTGTAATAAAAGATATTCTTGAAAAACACAAAGCGTATGCCGATAAATACAAACCACCTTCTTGATCGCTTTCACACGCAACCTTTTTAGGCTTACACTTAAAGTAATTTATTCGGTCTACCACGCTAATTTTTTCTCTTACGCCGTTGATTGCCATTGAGTAAAGGATTACTCTTTTTATGCCCGTTTCAACTTCACTATCAATCAATGCCGATTTTAGTATCTTTTTACAATGCGAAGAAGTCGTGGTAGAAAGCACGTACACGCTTTTTCTAGCAAGGTCGGGAATTTTCAGTGCATTTATTAAAAGTTCTCTCGTTTCGGGTTTTTTTAGCGACGCTTCTGCCTTTACGGGATTTTTCAATAATTCCGTTAATCTTTCGTCCATTTTCTTTTCCACTTCTTCGGGGAAAAGTTTTATATAACGAAATTTATTAGGCAAATCTTTTACCTTATTCCCGTCTTTCAAGGCTAAAGATAAGCGTGCGTAATACTTATATACGCCGTCGAAAGGCACTATTCTAAACACCTTGGAAAGTTGTTCGTAAGCACCGTTATAATCTCTCAAGTTAAGCAATGAAATACCGTAGAAGAAACGCATGATTAAATCGTTAGGTCTATCTTGCAAAATCTTTTCAAGACAAGTTTTTACGGTTAAATGATCTTCTCTTTCAATAGCGCAAGTTGCTAGTTTATACGCTTCGGTTTCTTCACCTTTACGGCAAGATAACGCCTTTTGGTAATAATACTCGCTCTTTTCAAAATCTTCTTTCATATCGTAGACGGTAGAAAGATTACAAAAAGCCGTTACGTTATCGCCGTGATTTGCTAGCGAAGTTCTTGCCACGTCAGACGCTTTATCCGAATCGTCGTTCATAATATACGCTAGCGCAAGATCGCCGAACGCATCTTCATCCATACATTGCACGGGAATAGACGAGAGCACGGATATTGCTTCATCTAACGCACCACTTGCAAGTGCACGTTTACCACGCTTTGCCGTGTATGAATAGTCGGCTTTATCGTACGGATACGCAACGTAATATGAATTTTTTCTATGTTCTTCACCGGAAAAAAACTCTATTATTTCAGGGTCTAACTTATCCCTGTTTACAAACCCGTCGGTAGTAAGTTTTAAGTGAAAATAATAACTTGACGCAACGTAATCTTCCATATAGAAAAAGTTGATTGCAAGTTCTTCATACGCCAAAGACGAACCTTCTTTATCCAAGTAATAAAACCAGTATTTATTAGAAAGTTCAAAAGCACCCATTTCGCCGTAAACTTCTGCTATCGCCATTATAATTTCCGGACTGTTTTCAATTTTTAACGCAGAAAACAAAAAGCCGAGCGCCCTCTCGTAGTCGCCTTTTTCAAGATGGTCTTCGGCTAAATTAAGATAGGTTTCTACCGATCTTTCAAACTGTATTATCTTTTGTTCTTCCATATCTATTTAAATAATCTATCAACGTCAGCCCCGTCAAATTCGTAAACTTTATCGCAAAATTGACAGTCCACTTTGATTTTACCTTCTTTTTCAATTATGTCTTCAAGTTCGGCTTTACCTAACGATACAAGGACTTGTTCTATATGTTTTTTATCGCATAGACAGTTATATTTAGGATAATATTTTTCGTAATGAATATCCCCGAAAAATTCTTTAATAATCCCTTCTGCCCCACCGTTCATAATCAAGGTGGAAACGTTTTTCAGTCTACCCATAATTTCTTCTGCCTTGTCAAGCGCTTGTTCGCTTGCAAACGGCAATGCTTGTATTATAACGCCACCTGCACCGATACAAGTATAATCCGTGCCTATTTTTACACCTAAAGCTATCGCCGTTGGGATTTGATGACTATAAGCGTAATATGCTGTAAAATCTTCGGCAATTTCCCCTGTTACAAGTTGACTACTGCCTGAATACGGCTCTTTAAGTCCCATACTCTTAACTACGGTAAGTCTACCGTTTCTACCAACGCATCCACCAACGTCTAACTTCCCGTCGGCACGCAAAGGCAAGTCTGCTCTAGGATTATCAATATACCCACGCATATCTAGATTTCCGTTGCCACAAACGGTGATTTTACCACCAACGCCGTCGCCTGCAACGGTTACGGAAAGTTTATCTTTATCGCTTTTAAGTTCGCCCGACATAAAAGTAGACACGGTAAGCGTTCTGCCAAGCGCTGCGGCAGATAACGGTGATAGTTTATGAATTTTTATCGCCTCGTTCACCATATCGGTCGTTTCTAACACCGAAAGAGTAAGTTGGTTATCGAAAACAATGGCTTTATAAAGTTTATTCAATGATTTTTTTCCTTTAAGGTCTAAAGACACCGTTTTCGGTGTCTTTAGGTTTATTATTAATGTTTTTTACGTTTAGAAAGTTCTTTCTTTGCTTGTTCTATACGTTTTTGACGTTCTTCTTCCTTTTCATCTCTCAATTTATCTGCTTCGTTGTATTGGAATTCTTCGTCACCTTGATGCTCTTCTACGTAACGCTTATGGTCTTCGTAAATAGCTTGTTTACTTTCGTTAAGTTTTTCAAGGTCGGCACGGCTAAAGTTAGTGGGAAGTTCTGCAACCTTAAGTTCGTCGTCCGTAATAGGCTTAATAGGTCTACTGTTGAGAGAGTTTCTAGATGCAAGCGCAAGTTGTTCTTTATACTTTTTAATAGACGCTGCGTCGTTAGTTTTAACCTTTTCGTAAATACCACGATTCTTTTTAGCGCCCGGTACTTTATCGTTGATATATTTATCGTAAATCCATTGTGAAAAATCCGTCCAAATAAGCAACGGCAAAGACAAACCGAAAATAAGAACTATTATAATTCCTATAACGGTTAATATTCCACCGAATAAGAAACAAATAAACGGAATTGCCGAACAAACTACAAAAAATACGTTGTGTGGGAAAAAGCCTATCGTGAAAAGAAAAGCGTTCTTTAACAAATGCCTAAACTTCATTTCGTAAGTTACTGTCATCGTAATCATATGCAAGGTCATAATAGAAAACATTGCTAAAAATACGTAAGACAATATTTCTAAAATAATTAGCACCCAATCGATATTAGTGCCTACTGCAAGGCTTTGTTCACAAAAAGATATAGATACTACCGTCACGTAGAACACTAATGAAAACGCAAGGGCGATCACTAACATTTGCTTAATATTTTGTTTAATTCCACGCCAAAAATCGTTAGCGACGAATATCCCTTCCGTCCAAACCATATTTCTAATAACGTAAGCACCACCCGAAACACCTACGGCTGCAATCATTAAAACGATAGGTAGTGCAAGGAATATCATTAAATTTACTTGGAAAATTATTGATTCTGAATACCCAACCATGCTAATAGCCGACATATACCCGTTACCAAAAGGTTGAGAGAAAGGATACACCGTGCCAAGATTTACTATACCTACGTAACGGAAAAACAACAAGGCTATTAACGGAATAAAAAACAAAATAGTAAGAATATTTATAAAGAAAATTTTACTAAATCTACCCTTGAAAATATCCCAAAACAATTCCCAACGGTTAGAGGGAAGTGTTGATCTTGCATAATCTTCAGATTTCTCCGACCCGACGATTAGCCTATTGATGAATCCACCTTTCTTTTTCTGTGCCATTTATTATCTCCAAAGCCCAAAAACGAGCAGTATTATTATTTTAGGTTATAGCTATTATTCGCCTAAATAATAATATATACTAATTTTTAATTTTTTACAAACAAAAATCGCATATTTACCGAAAAAAAACTTTACTTTTTGACTTATGTTTGTTAAACTATCCATATATTATTGTTTATAGGAGTATTTTAAATGAAAAAGTACAACGTAGCCGTTGTTGGTGCAACGGGCATGGTAGGAAGAAAGTTTTTAGAAGTTTTAACCGAAAAACAATTACCGGTTGAAAATTATTTCCTTTTCGCTTCAAAAAAATCTGCAGGCAAGCAAATTGATTTTATGGGCAAACCCCACACCATTATTGAACTTACAGAAGAAAACGTTATCGGTAAAAATATTGATATTGCTCTTTTCTCTGCTGGTGGCGACACTAGTAAGGAATTTGCCCCTATTTTCGCTAAACACGGTATTCTTGTTATCGACAATTCAAGTGCTTGGCGTCGTGACGAAAACGTTCCACTAGTTGTGCCTGAAGTTAACGGTTACGCTATCGCTCAACATAAAAATATTATCGCTAACCCCAACTGCTCTACTATTCAAGCAATGGTAGTTCTTAAACCACTTCACGAAGCGTTTAAGATTAAAAGAGTTATTTACTCTACATATCAAGCAGTATCGGGCGCTGGCGTTAAGGGTTTTGACGACCTTAAGAACGGTATCACCGGCGAAGCACCCAAAAAATTCCCTTATCCTATCTTCGGTAACTGTATCCCACACATAGACGTTTTCTTGGATAATGGGTATACCAAAGAAGAAGATAAGATGATTTTTGAAACAAAGAAAATTCTTGACGATCAATCTATTAAAGTTACTGCTACTTGCGTTCGTGTTCCCGTTTATTACGGACACAGCGAATCTATCAATATAGAATTCGAAAAACCCTGTACTGCTCAACAAGTTAAGGATATTCTTGCTAAAGCAGAAGGCGTTGTGGTTCAAGACGACGTTAACAACAACGTTTACCCGATGGCTTTGACGGCTGAAAATAAAAACGAAGTGTTCGTTGGTAGAATTAGAGAAGATGATACGGTTGAAAACGGCATAAATCTCTGGTGTGTTGCCGACAACATTAGAAAAGGCGCTGCAACCAACGCAGTTCAAATTGCTGAAAAGGCTATGGCTATGGGTTGGGTTAAAAACCAACTGTAAGGAGTTATAATGAATAAAACAATTTTTAAAGGGACTTGCACGGCTGCAATTACCCCGTTTACCAAATACGGCGTTGATTACGACGCTCTTGGTAAACAAATTGAATACCAAATTGCCAACCAAATTGACGCTTTATGTATTCTTGGTACTACGGGTGAAGCACCCACCGTTACCGACGACGAATACGAAAGAGTTGCTAACTTTGCTTACGACAAAATTGCAGGTAGAGTAAAGTTTATTCTTGGTTCTGGTAGCAACTGCACCAAACACGCTATTGAAAAAAGTCAGTTGGCGCAAAAAATCGGTGCTGATGGTTTATTAGTCGTTACCCCCTATTACAACAAATGTACGCAAAAGGGATTAGTAAAATACTATAACGAAATTTGCGACAACGTAGATATTCCTGTTTTATGCTACAACGTGCCTGCTCGTACGGGCGTTAACATCTTACCACAAACCATGGCTGAAATTGCAGAACATAAAAATATCGGTGGTATTAAAGAAGCGTGTGGCAACATGGAACAAATTTGCGAAACGGCTCGTCTTATTCGTGGCAAAACTGCTTTATATTCAGGCGACGACAACCTTAACCTTGCTATGATGAGTATAGGCTCTATGGGGCTTATTTCAGTTGCAAGTAACGTTGCGCCAAAAGAAGTTGGCGACGTTGCTAGACTTTATTTCGCAGGTAGAAATAAAGAAGCATACGAATTGCAAGAAAGACTTCTTCCCCTTATAGATATGATGTTCGTTGAAGTTAATCCTATCCCCGTTAAAAAAGCGTGTGAACTTATCGGGTTAGGTAGTGGTTATCTTCGTGGACCTTTAACTGAACTTGAACCCGAACACACCGAGCAACTTATTAAGGCTCTTAAAGATTTTGGGTTTAGTATTAAGGAGTAATTATGATTAACCTACTTATTAACGGTGCAAACGGAAGGATGGGAAAAAAAGTTTATGAAGCCTCTTTCCTTTCTGAAAAAATTAACGCCGTATGTGGTGTTGATTTAGTGGAAAACTTGGCTAACCCCGTTTTCCCCGTTTATTCCTCTTTTAATTCAGTAACCGAAAAAATTGACGTTATCGTTGATTTTTCTGCACCTGCATCTCTTGATGCAGTTTTGGGTTTTGCCCTTAAAAACGGCGTTCCTGCAGTACTTTGTTCTACGGGGTATAAACCTGAAGATATTGAAAAAATCAATAAAGCAAGCGAAAAAATTGCCATCTTCCGTTCGGCTAATATGTCGCTTGGCGTTAACGTCTTAATTGATCTTGTTAAAAAAGCGTCGGTTGCGCTTAACGGTTTAGATATTGAAATAATTGAAAAACATCACAACCAAAAGGTAGATGCGCCTAGTGGTACTGCTCTTATGCTTGCAGACGCCGTTAAAGACGTTTTACCTGAAAAATTTTATATTTACGGCAGAGAAGGTCAGGTTGGCAAACGCAATAAAGACGAAATAGGTATTCACGCTATTCGTGGTGGAAATATCGTTGGTGAACACGACGTTATCTTTGCTGGAACTAGCGAAACTATTACCCTTTCACACCAAGCAACCGATCGTGCTGTTTTTGCGAACGGCGCTATCAAGGCGGCAGAATACTTAAGTTCTAAAAAAATCGGTATGTACGATATGTCCGATTTGATTAATGGTAAATAACATGAAAGGCAAACTTGAAACACTTTTTTCGGAACTTAAAAACGGCAATAATTTAGGCGAAAAAATCACTCTCGTTGGCGCTACCAAAACCAAAGACGTTGAAACGATTAACCTTGCCGTTAGTTACGGCTTAGAAGTCGTTGCCGAAAACCGTGTGCAAGAATTCATTGCCAAGCGTGATTTTATCGACGATAAAGCAAGACAGCATTTTATAGGTAGACTACAAACTAACAAAGTTAAATATTTAGTCGGCAAAGTTGAACTTATTCAATCGGTTGATAGCCTTAAACTTGCTGAAATTATAAACAAAACTGCTGAAAAATTAGGCGTTATTCAAAACGTTTTACTAGAAGTAAACGTTGGCGAAGAAGAAAGCAAAGGTGGATTTTTTATAGACGAACTTTTAGAAGTTGCTAATCAAACGCTATCTTTACCCTTTATTAACGTAAAAGGTATTATGGCTATGCTACCTAAAAGCGACGACGAAGTTTTTCTGTCTAGCCTTTGCGCAAAAGCACGCAATCTTTTTGAACGACTTAAAGACGTTTGTAAAAACGCTGAATACCTTTCTATGGGTATGTCTAACGATTACAAGATTGCCATTAAAAACGGCAGTAACATGATACGACTCGGAAAAACTATTTTCGGGGAAAGAGGAGAAAATACTAATGGGATTTTTTGATTTTATCGGCAGAGAACCTAAAGCGAAAACTACCGAAAGACACACGTCTACCCGTGAGTTTGACAACTTAACAACTGAAAACCAAACGGATAAACGTGCACCGATTGCAATATTTAGCCCTACTTCTTACGACGACGTTGCCGTTATTATTGACTCTCTAAAGCAAGGGAAATCTGCTATCGTGCATTTTGAAGAACTTAAGCCCGATACAGCAATAAGGGTTTTAGATATGCTTTCGGGTGCTATTTACGCTCTTAACGGTGGCGTTTATGAAATGCAAAAAAACACCTTTATGTTCTCACCTACGGGAATTGAACTTTTATAAAATTTAAAATGCAAAAGGCAGGTTTTCACCTGCCTTTCTTTATTTCCACAAAATATAATGACGACCGAATTTAGTGGAAATATTGCCTAATTTATATCATCTTGTTTGGATCTAAAATCTTTACGATTTCTTGTTCTGGCAAGATTTTTTCTTCAATGATTACTTCTTTTAAGCGCTTATTTTCTTTAAGTGCTTTTTTTGCTAGTTTAGACGCTTTAGTGTAACCTATTCGTGGGCAAAGCGCAGTTACTATACCGATACTTCTTTCCACTTCGTCAGTACACTTATCTACGTTTACCGTAATGCCTTTTATGCAGTCTTCTACAAACACGTTAACCCCGTTAGTAAGCATTTCTAGCGATTCGAACAAACAATAGAATATTATCGGTTCAAATGCGTTGAGTTCAAGTTGCCCTGCCTCTACTGCCATTGTTACGGTCGTATCGTTACCGATAACCTTAAAGGCTATTTGATTTATTACTTCTGGGATAACAGGGTTGATTTTACCCGGCATAATAGATGAGCCGTTTTGTTTTGCAGGAAGATTTATTTCCGAAAAACCCGTTCTCGGCCCAGATGACATAAGCCTTAAATCGTTTGCAATTTTAGAAAGATTTGACGCACAAGCCTTTACTATGCCTGAAACGTATACTAAACAGTCTAAATTTTGCGTTGCGTCCACAAGATCTTTTGCTTGTGTAAGTTCAAGCCCCGTAACGTCTGAAAGAACGGGGACGATACTTTTAACGTATTCTTTATCTGCATTGAGTTTAGTGCCGATTGCCGTTCCACCCATATTTAGATAGGATAGTTCTTTTACGGCTTTACCAAACCTAGTTATATCACGATTTATAGCACTTGCATAAGCATTAAAAACTTGCCCGAAACTTATGGGCACGGCGTCTTGCATTTCCGTTCTACCCATTTTGATTACGTTGCAAAACTCTTTTGCCTTTTTAATTAACGCACCGTGTAAATATTTAAGTGAATTTATCGCTTTATCTAAAAACCTAATAGTAGCAATTTTGCCTGCCGACGGAAAAACGTCGTTAGTGGACTGCCCACAATTCACGTGGTCGTTGGGGTGAACCATTGAATAATCGCCCTTAGTGCCACCCAAAATCTCTATCGCACGGTTTGCAACCACTTCGTTGGCGTTCATATTAAGCGAAGTTCCTGCCCCACCTTGAACGGCATCTACTATAAAATTATCTAAATATTTACCTTGCAATATTTCATCACAAGCGTAAACCATTGCGTCTACAAGTCTTTCTTCTATAACCCCTGCTCGCTTATTTGCTATTGCGGCAGATTTTTTAATTTCAATTATAGCCTTAATAAATTCAAGGTGTACTTTCGTGCCTGAGATTTTAAAATTTTCGTATGCACGAAGACTTTGTACACCATAATACGCATCAACAGGAACTTCTTTCTCACCGATAGAGTCCCGTTCTAGTCTGTATTTAAGCATACTGCTTCCTTTTTTTTTATTTATTTCAGCTGATACCTTGATTATACTACAAATTTATGATATAATCAAATACATATTAAATCATACTTATTATAACTTTAGAGTTATATCGTGAGGCTAAAGATGTTTAGAAATAAAGATTACGTGTTAACCGTTTACAAAGAAGGCAGTTTTACCAAAGCAAGTGAAAAACTTTACGTTTCTCAACCATCGTTATCGGCAACGATAAAACGGCTTGAAGAAAAAATTTCGGCAAAGATTTTCGATCGTTCTACAACCCCTATAACCTTAACTGAAACGGGCAAAGAATACGTAAAGTACGCATTAGAGATTGAACAAAAAGAAAAGGATTTTGAAAGATACGTTTCAGATTACACTAACCTTTTGGCAGGAAAAATTCGTATAGGTGGAAGTAGTATGTTTACTGCATACGTATTACCACAGATGATTGCCGATTACAACGCTAAGCACCCAAAAATAGAATTTGAAATTTTTGAAGACAGCACCAAAAATCTAATGAATAAACTTGCGTTAGGCACGCTTGATATAGTAGTAGATAACGCAGTTATAAATAACGACGAAATTTCTTCTACCCTTTACACTTCCGAACTATTATTGCTTGCCGTACCTAAAAGTTTTTCTATAAACGATAAACTCAAAAGATTTAAACTTACGGTTGACGACGTGAAATCAGACAAGCATAAAAATCTTGCTATTAACGTAGATCTTGAGGAATTTAAGGATTTACCTTTTATTCTTCTCAACCCTGAAAACGACACGGGAAAAAGAGCGCATAAACTGTTCAAAAAACACCGATTAGAGCCTAAAATTAACTTTACTCTTGACCAACAGGTTACCGCCTATAACATATCTTCTTCTGGGCTTGGGGTTTGCTTCGTTAGCGATACCTTGATTAAAAACATTAACACGAACTCGGAAATGTGTTTTTATAGACTTTCGGATAGAGAAACCATAAGAAACGTATATCTATTCCAAAAGAGCAACCGTTACCTATCGTTAGCTTGCAAAAAATTTATTGAATACAATACCCACGATTAAAATAAAAAAAAAAAAAAACGCTATTTTCGAAAAAAACGAAAATAGCGTTTTAATTTTTACGTTAATATTAGAATACTACTATGCGGCCTTCTTTCTTATAGCTCTTCTTTGCTTTTCTCAAACAAGATTTTGCAATACGGCTTTGAACGAAACGAATAATACAGCCTACCAACAAAGGAATACCAACTATAACGCACGACAAAGCAATAGACATAATCCAGAACCAAAATCCCCTAGGTACGAAGGAAATTGCTTTTAACCAACGATTAACGTTAGATTTTGGGTTTTTGGCAATATCTTCAGAACAACCTTGAAAAATTTCTAAAGCAAAATATTCGCTATGATATTCTTTGTTTGCGGTAATTCTATATTTTTCGCTACCAGAAGATACTTGCGTTGCCGTATAACCGGAAACGTAAGAACTTTCCGACTTGTCTTTAGTAGGCCACAAACCGAAATATTCACAAGGGCGCATTCCGTTTTTGTCCTTATGACTAGGATTTTTACCCATTGTTGCAATCATAAGACCTGCGTCACGATCGGTAACGCTACCTTTCATCTTGTTGGGGATTCTTACGATATCGCCCTGAACACCACTATAATAGATTTTTTTCCACGCATCAAACATAATTTTCTCCTTTTGTAGAATTATCTAAAAGAATTATACCGCCCCACGAAAAAGCTTGTCAAGTGTTTTTGCATTTTTCAGCAAAAAAAAAGAGATTTCGTTAAAAATCTCTATTTTTTTATTAAATTCCCCAAACAAGCCAGCAGAATAGATAACCCCCAAGAACTGCTACAAGCGTAAACGGAATACCTATCTTGAAGAAATCGCTTGCTTTAACTTTATGACCTTCTTTGTTGAGCATACCGATAGCGACAACGTTTGCAGAAGCACCAACGGGGGTTATATTTCCACCAAGCGTTGCCCCACAAAGCAAACCGAAACTTAACAAGTACATTACGTTTGCAGATGCGTTAGGCAACCCTGCTACGATACCCGTTATAACGGGAAGCATAGTTGCAACGTAAGGGATATTGTCTATAAACGCCGATATAAGCACGGAAGCAAACACGATAAGCGTATACAATAAGAAAATATTTTTGCTACCTACCATAGTAAAGAAAGTGCTTATATCCTTAATTATACCAACAGATTCAACGGCTTTAATAATAACGAACAAGAACACTAAAAACAAAACGGTCGGGGTATCGATTGAGCCTAAAATGGTTTTTATCGCTTGCTTTTTACCACCGATAAAATCTCCGTTTTCGGTTGCTACGGCTTTGCTATTAAATATAAAATAATGTATTGCGCACACGATACCAAAGAACATGCAAGCAAGTCCGTTAAAATGGTCTTTCACGAAACCGTTTGGCAACGGTAAGAAAGATGCGCAAACCAAAACGACAATGTTTAGCACTAACATTAAGGTTGGGAAAAGAGTTGAAACCTTTACGTCGTCTACTTGTACTTTCATTTTTTGATTTTGCTTTCTAAATATCAATATTAGAATAGGAATAGTCAACAACATACCTATTTCTACTGCGAAGAAGATAGACGGTTTGCCGTTTATAAAGAAGAAATCTAAAAAGTCCATATTAGCAACGCCACCAAGCATTACTGACGTGGTATCCCCAACTAGTGTTGCCGCACCTTGAAGATTAGATGAAACGGCAATGCTTATTAATACGGGTATGGGCGAAACGTTGACTTTTTTAGCGATAGCTAGTCCTATAGGCGCAAGCATTAATACGGTTGCAACGTTATCCACAAACGCCGAAATAATACCACTTAACACCGAAAGAATAACTAAAATCCACATTGCGTTAGGAATTTTAGATACAAGTTTGTTGGAAAGTTTGTTTGGCATACCCGATTCCGTAAACAACCCAACCGTTATCATAATACCGACCAAAATCATAACCACGTTATAGTCGATTGCGCTAGAAAATGCCGTGTGCCATTTCATATCCCCAGAGATTGCACAAGCAACGGCACTAATTAATGCAACTGCACCCGTTACGTGTGGTTTGTATTTGGGAAACGATATAATCGCTATATAGGTTAAGATAAATAAAACCAAAATTAAAATCTTCATAAGTGCTCCTAAAAATAAAAGACTTTTACCGTATTATTAACGATAAAAGTCTTGTTAAAACTACTTAAGTAATTCCGTAATGCCGGACCGAAGTCGTATTGACGACATTGCGAACGCTAACGAGCGTTAACTACTCCCTTTTATTTATAAAAGATTATCTTACGTTGAGCGCTTCAAAAGTTTTGTCTAAAGATTCAAGCTTTTCAGAGAAAAGTTTCATTTCAGATTCTGGAAGAGGAAGTTCTACGATTTCCTTTAAGCCACAACCACCAACCTTGCAAAGTACGCCCGTGCAAAGGTTTTTAGCACCGTATTCACCATCAAGATAAGTTGCAAGTGAAAGGATAGTGTCGGTATCAGCAACGAGTGCTTTAATGAGTTGAACGGTTGATGCTGCTATTGCATAGAAAGTTGCGCCTTTTGCCTTGATAACTTTAGAACCTGCTGCAACCATACCTTTGTAGATGTTTTCAAGTTCGGTTTCAAGATCTGCTTCTTTAACACCCATAATCTTGGTGCAATAATCTTTAATCGGCATACCACATACGGTGCAAAGACTCCAAGGAGCCATACATGCATCACCGTGTTCACCGAATACGTATGCGTTTACGTTAGAAGCATCAACTTTGCAGTAATCAGCAACTGCTTGGATTAAACGGTTGCTATCAAGAAGTGTACCCGTACCGATAACTTGTTCTTTCTTAAGACCTGCTTCTTTCATAAGAACGTAAGTCATTACGTCAACGGGGTTAGAAACTACTACGTATAAAGCGTCTGGTGCGATTTTTGCAAAATCGTTTTCTTTGATAACGCTCTTTAAAATGCCAACGTTGATTGCTGCAAGGTCAAGTCTGGTTTGACCGGGCTTTCTGCCTACGCCGAAAGTTACTACTACAACGTCTGAACCTGCGATATCTTTATAATCACCACTCCATACTTTTACTGAAGGACAACATGCTGCGCATTGAGAAAGGTCAAGCGCTTCGCCTTCTGCCTTTTCTTTATTAATATCTACCAAAACGATTTCTGAACATGCGCCTTGTACTACGAGGTTGTATGCGATAGTTGCACCTACGTTACCAGTACCTAAAATTGCAATTTTTCTCTTTTTTTGTATCATTTGCCTATAATCTCCTATTTTAATTTTCGTATATTTATATGATACAATAATTTCGTTTTTTTTGCAATCGTTTAAGTATTATTTTTTAGAGTTTTTTTCTTTGGTTTTTTATCGTTTGCACTATTTGTTATTCTTTTTGCAATTTCGTATATATCCCCTGCGCCTAATACTAATACCTTTTTAATTTTGCTTTTACTAGACACAATTTCAACTAGCAGTTTGCTCGTATGCGCATATTCACAATCGTACAATCCTGCATCTTTTAATCGTTGTACTAAAGTCCTTGCGCTACCTTGTTTATCATATTTTTCACGAGCAGGATAAGTTTTATATATAATAAGGTTTTTAGTATCTTTTAGCACGCTAATAAATTCGTCTAACAATATTCTCGTTCTTGAATAGGTATGAGGTTGGAATATTGTTATATATTCTTCTTTATCTTCGTTAAAAGTTTGCAAGGTGGAAACTATTTCTTTTGGATGATGTGCGTAATCGGCATACCATCTTTTATTTAGTTTTTCCCCTAAATATTCGTTACGACGCTTTACGCCACGGAAATCTTCAAGCGCCCGTTTTATATGATTAAAACTCACGCCCATTAAATCAGCCGTTGCGATTGCCGACAAGGCGTTATATACGTTATGCTTGCCTTTAACCGACAAATTTATTCGCCCGAAATATCTTGAGTATGCATACACGGAAAACGAATACCCTTTTTCCGTTCTCACTAAATTTTTGGCAAGATAGGTGGCAGAATTTTTTATTCCGTAACTAACGGTTGTAAAATTCGATACTGAATAGGCGTTTTGATCGTCTGCGTTAACAACTGCAAGATTATCCCCAACGAAAGTCTTAAACGCCTTTATAAGTTCTTGCATACTTCCGTAACAATCTAGGTGATCGTTATCGACGTTTAACACGACTGCAATTTTGGGCTTTAAGTCTAGAAAACTTTTCTTGTATTCGCAGGCTTCAGCCACTAAGTATTGACTATTCCCAAGACGATAATTGCCAAAACTTTGGTCTTCTCCACCTAAAAACACGGTTGGGTCTTTGCCGTCGGTTATTAGAATTTTAGAAAGCATTGCCGTTGCAGTAGTTTTTCCGTGACTGCCACTTATTGCAACCGATTTTTGATAATCTTTCATTATTTCGCCAAGCAAAACGCTACGCTTTATTAATGGTAAGCCGATTTCTTTAGCCTTTACAATTTCGGGATTATCGTCTTTTATCGCAGAAGAAAAAACTACTGCTTGAACGTCTGAAACATTTTTAGCATCGTGCTCTAAAAACACTTTTACACCTAAATCCAAGAGTTCTTTAGTTGTTTGTTGCTTTACCTTATCACTACCAGTAATCGTATAACCATTATAATATAGGTGTTTAGCAAGCCCACTCATTGACACGCCCCCAACACCTATAAAATGCAAATTTTTAATCCCTTTTAACAAAAAATTTTCTTTCATATACATATTTTACGAGTTTTTAGCAAAAAATAGCACAAAAATGTTGATTTTTCAATAAAAATTTTCAAAAAACTATTGAAAACTACCATTTTTTATGATAAAATATAGTTAATATACTATAAGGAAGGGTTATTTTATGAACATTACAGATGTAAGAGTGCGCATCATCAAGAAAGACGACAGCAAATTAAAGGCTGTTGCATCAGTTACTTTTGACGATTGTTTCGTTATCCACGATATTAAAGTTATCGATGGCAACGAAGGTCCGTTTATTGCTATGCCTAGCAGAAAAACGGGGGACGGCGAATACAAAGACATTGCGCACCCCATCAAAACCGAAACTAGAGAAGAACTTATTAAAGTTATTCTCAACGCATTTGAAGAAGAAAAAGCTAAACCCCAAGAAAACTAATTACCCTTAAATTTTTCACTTTTCATTTGACTTTAAAAGACCAACTGCAACGCAAAAAAGCACAGCAGTAGGTTTTTTGTTGTCTTTTTTTGCGTTTTACCACAAAAAAACTGCTGAAATTTCTTTCAGCAGTTTTTATTTTTTAGAATATCTTTTTTGCAAGATTTTTAAGATAATCGAGCGAAGCGAAAAGCTCGGGGTAATCTTTATAGTCGTTTTTATAAACTTCTAATATTATCGCACCGTCAAACCCAACGTCACGAAGCCTAGAAAACAAATCGTAAAAATCCGTTTTCCCCACACCCGGCATACACATCTTTCCGTTTTCGGTATAATCCGAGACGTGAACGGTTGCAATGTCGCCTTTCATTTCGGAAATAAAATCTTTATAAGTCAAATCGCTTTGTCTTGCTTGTTTAACGTCAAGCGTGGCTTTTAGACCCGTAGTGCGTTTTTTCAGTTCGGAAAAAAAACCTATGTAATTATAATATCCCCAATGGACGTTTTCGTACGCTAGCCTTACCTTATGCGCTAAACAAACGTCTATTATTTTTTGGGTTATATCCCCCACCCTATCAAAATCTATAGCGAAAGGGGTTTTCTTAAATCTTGCGCCACCGTGGAAAGTGTAATAATCTGCGCCCACCTTTTCGGCTAACGACATAGCCTTATCTAAAAGGGCAAACGAATCTCTTTGAGCACGGTCGTTCACACTATATAATTGTGGTTCAAACTGTGTAGTTAAGGTATGTACGGAGTGAATTTTAGTACCGTGATTTGCTTTTAATAGTTCTTGGGCAAAACACGGATCGTATTCGCAATACGATTCTAAGAATATTTCAGCGCACGAAACGCCGTTCTTACTTAAAAATTCTAACGCTTGTTCGGTGTGAAATCTACCAAACAACGACGCCGTTGATATACCTAACTGCATTTGTTTATACTTCTGGTTCGATTAAACCTAAATCTCCGTCTTTTCTTAAATACAACACTTGCACGGTGTTGCTCTTTGCTTCTTTGAACACGTAAAAGTTATGACCTAAAAGTTCCATTTCTTCAATGGCTTCTTCTACCGTCATAGGTTTTAGAACAAACTTCTTTTGTTTTACGACGTTGCCCGTTTTAGGCTCGTCGTTTGAATAAATTCCCGCCTTGATGAAAGCCTGATTTTTTTGGTGCTTGTCAAATCTTGTACGGTGTTTTCTTATCTGCCCTTCAAGTTTGGGAAGAACTACGTCTAAATTATCGTAGAAATTCTCACCTGAAGCAGTGGCTCTGACAAGTCTACCCGCATAGTCCAACATTACTTCGGTGGTGAAAGAATTCGCCTCCTTTTTCATACACACTCTTGCCTTCGTCTCGTCACTTTCAAAATACTTGTCGAGTTTAGAGAGTTTTTGAGCGGTAATCTCTTTGAGTTTATCGCCGACTTCATAGTTTTTACCTAATACTTCAATCTTCATAATTTTACCCTCCTATATATTTATACGCCGTTAAAGACGTAATTTCCTTGTTTTACGACAAATTTTTCTTATTAAAATTTATTGAAAATAAATTGTTCGCCATCTGCATCTATTTGAACGACTGATTTTTCTTGTAATTCACCTCTTAAAATTTCTTCACTTAAACGGTCTTCTATATACCTTTGTACCACTCTCTTTAACGGTCTTGCACCGTATTCGTTATCGTATCCTTTCTCGGTAATTAAGTCCATTGCACTAGGCGTAATTTCCATCTTCACGTCCATTAACGCAAGACGCTTTTTAAGGCTTGAAAGGAATAGTTCTGCTATCTTTGCAGTTTCTTCTTTACCAAGTTTATGGAATACGATTATGTCGTCTATTCTATTTAAGAATTCTGGACGGAACTTTGCCTTTAACGCATCCATATACTTGTCGCACATGTTTTCGTATTCAGCAGTTGCGTTCCCACTTGCAAAACCTAAAGTGTTTTTATGATGTATTTCTGATGCGCCGACGTTTGACGTCATTATAACGATACAGTTCTTAAAACTTACAACCCTACCTTTACTATCGGTAAGCCTACCGTCGTCAAGAAGTTGCAACATTATATTAAACACGTCGGGATGCGCCTTTTCAATTTCGTCAAAAAGCACTACGGAATAAGGCTTTCTTCTAACCTTTTCAGTAAGTTGCCCTGCCTCGTCAAACCCTACGTATCCTGGGGGCGCACCAACAAGTTTAGATACAGAGTGCTTTTCCATATATTCACTCATATCAACTCGTATAATGCTGTTCTCATCCCCGAAAACACTTTCGGCAAGCGCTTTTGAAAGTTCGGTTTTACCAACGCCCGTAGGCCCTACGAAAATGAACGAACCAACCGGTCTATTTGGATCTTTAAGCCCTGCTCTCGCACGACGAATTGCGTCCGACACGGCTTTTACGGCGTTATCTTGACCGATAACCCTTGCGTGCAACACGCTTTCAAGATCTAGAAGTTTTTGCGCTTCGCTTTGGGTTAGTTTTACTACGGGAACACCCGTCCAGTTACTAACTACTTTTGCAATATCGTCTGGGGTTAGTTTGAGTTTTTCACGGTTAACCTGCATTTTTCTTGCGTTTGCACGGATTTCGTCTAACTCTTTATTTACCCGTTCTATTTCCTTATTGAGTTTTATCGCTCTATCAAAATCTTCTCTGCGTTTCGCTTCGTTCTTTTGTGCTATTAAGGTATTTAGTTCGGTTTCTTTTTGTCTTGCCTCAACGGGTGAATTATAACTGTCAAGCCTTACTCTAGAAGCCGCTTCGTCTATAAGGTCTATCGCTTTATCCGGCAAAAACCTATCCATAATATATCTATCCGATAAATATACGGCTGAAGTTATTGCGTCGTCTGGAATACTTACGCCGTGATGTGATTCGTATTTATCCCTTAACCCTTTAAGGATTTCTACCGTTTCTTCCGTACTCGGCGCATCTACCATAATAGGTTGAAATCTGCGTTCTAAAGCAGAGTCTTTTTCTATATATTTTCTATATTCGTCAATGGTCGTTGCGCCTATCGTTTGAAGTTCGCCCCTTGAAAGCATAGGCTTCAAGATGTTTGCCGCATCCATATTCCCTTCGCCCGTACTACCTGCGCCAACTATATTGTGAATTTCATCTATAAACAATATGATCCGACCGTTTTGTTTTACGGCGTCTATTGCGTTTTTAAGTCTTTCTTCAAAATCGCCACGATATCTTGCACCGGCAAGCATGCCTGCTATATCCAAAGAAAATACTATTTTATCGGCAAGAAGTTCCGGAACGCTACCCTTTACTATTGCTTGGGCTAGCCCTTCTACTACTGCACTTTTACCAACGCCCGGTTCACCTATTAACACGGGGTTGTTTTTGGTTCTTCTTGAAAGTATTTGTATAACTCTATCTATTTCGTTCTTTCTACCTATAACGGGGTCTAGTTTGCCACTTAACGCTTTCTTGTTAAGGTTTTCACCAAACTTACCTAGTTCGCCCAAATCGTCGTCATTTTCCCCACCTGATTGTTTGCCTTGATAAGGTGCGCCAACGCTTACGCTATCTTTTTTACGGTAGGCTTTACCTAGTTCGCTTTCTTCTTCTACCGTATCAAATTCAGGGCCATCTAAAGAACCTGAAAGACTTTCCGTTATATAATCTATCATATCTTCAACGTTCACGTTAAGATGTCTTAAAATACTTACGGCAAGGCTATCGTCTTCTAAAAGCAGAGCAAGTAAAAGATGCTCCGTACCAACGTAGCCTGAGTGTGATTTTAATGAAATATCTATTGCTTTTTCTAAAAGGCGTTTAATTCTCGGCGTAAACATATTACCCGGAATTATAAGCGTTTTATCAATGGTTTTTTGGAAATAATACAAAAATCTTTCGTTGCTTACTTCGGCTTGACGAAGGAGCGCCGCCGCACGACCGTCGGTTGCGTTCATAAGCCCGTAAAGAAGATGTTCACTTCCGATATATTTGCAACCATATCTCTTTGCCAACATTGTAGCAAGATCTAAAACTTGATTTACGTTTCTCGAAAATGCGTCGTAATACATTTTACTCCTCCTTTATTTTTTGTAATTTCTTTCCCACTATTTCTGCACGATAAAGATCCCTATCGATAGCAGATAATTTCTTTCCGTACTGTTCGCATATATTAGCCGGTCTTGCTTTGATAATCAAATCGTCTATTTCCGAAATACGCTCTATATTGATCATACCAAGTATTGCCCCAAGTTTTACAGACGCAACGTGCGACATAAATTCCCCGTAATTAAGTAGCAATGCATTAGTAAGTATCCCGTAAGCCTTTCTTGCCCTGTCCATAGTTTTGAGTTCGTGTTGACCGTATAGTCTTTCCATTTCTTCTCTTTCGGCACGACAAATTTCAATCACGGTGTTCTCTACTTCTTCCAATATTTCATATTCGGCAACACCCAAAGTTACTTCGTTACTTATTTGATAAATGTACCCCTCTGCTTGGCTACCTTCACCGTACACGCCACGAACGGTAAGACCTAGCCTTGATACTTCTTGTATCATTGCAGATATCTTTCCACTTTCGGTAAGAGCAGGCAAAAACATCATTACCGACGCTCTCAACCCCGTACCTAAATTAGTAGGACAAGCAGTTAAATACCCAAAGTTATTATCGAACGCTAGATCAAGGTTTTTTGCAAGTTCGTCGTCAATTCTATCAAGCCTTTTGTACGCTTCTTTTAAGCAAAGCCCTTTCATAAAGCATTGTTCCCTTATGATATCTTCTTCATTCACCATAATGGATATGCTTTCGTCTTGATTTATTAGTGCAGCACCACAAGATTTGTTCTCTATTAGATTTTGACTAATAAGGTGCCTTTCCTTCATTGCTTCTAGTTTTAATTCGGATAGGTTAGACATAAAAAATAAATCAAACGTATCCGTTCTAACTAGCGCTCTATTAACTTTTTTTACAAGTTCTTTAGCAGTTTTTACGTCTTGAACCCTAAAAGGATAACCAGATATGTTTCTTGCAAGACGCACTCTTGACATTATTATATTTCCCTTATAAAGATCAGGGCGAATCATTTCCATTATATCAACCCCCGTCTTTTAAGTTCTTCGCCTAGCGACACGATTTCTTCACTTAATCGGCGCATGTCGGAAAATCTACCGTCTAAACTTGCTTGTTCTTTATCTTTAATAAGTGTTTTATATTGAGATATAAGTTGCTTATCTATTTCACTTATTTTAGGAATTTTACCCACGTGAAAAGTTCTGCCCTGCACTTTTTGTAGGGCTACGATAATTTCTCTTTCAAAAGCATTATAGCAGTTTGGACAACCTAGCATTCCCGTATTGTAAAACTCGGAAAGTGATGTCTTACATCTTGCGCAATATTTATCGTACATAAAACTTAAATTCTTTTAGCAAGTTCCTTAATATAGTCTAAAGTTTCTTCTTTTAATTCAGGATTTCTCAAAGCGTATTCTACGTTTGCTTTGATATACCCCATTTTGTCGCCAACGTCGTAACGCTTACCTTCAAAACAGGTGGCTACTAGTTCACCTTTTTCTGCAAGTTGATCTAAAGTATCGGTAAAGTACAATTCTCTACCCTTAGGTTTGAGTGTTTTAAGCATATCCATAATACCTTCTGCTAAAACGTATCTACCTATTATCGCATAGTTTGAAAGCGCATCGTTAATAGATGGTTTCTCCACTATTCTTTCAACGGTCATAATCCCGTCTTCATCTTCGTCTTTTACCCCGATATTACCGTATTTACTAACGTCGTCGCCAAACACTTCCATTGTTGAAAGAACGCTTTTCCCCGTCTTTTCATAAACTTCGGCAAGCCTTTTAATACAAGGCTTATCGCTCTCGTCGGCGTAAAGCAATTCGTCGCCTAACAAAAGAGCGAACGGCTCGTTTTTAATATACGGTTCGGCACATAAAATTGCGCCTGCAAGCCCGTTAGGAATTTCTTGCGTAACGAAAGTAACGTTAAACCTATGCGTTTCTTTGGCAATATTATAAAGCGCCGTTTTCCCGTCTTCTAACAACGTTTTTTCTAATTTTTCGTTTGCGCTAAAATGGTCCTTTATAACGTCTGAATCTGGACTTACGACTATAACGATATCTTCTATACCTATAGAAATAAGTTCTTCCGTTATGTACTGTATTGTGGGCTTATCGACTACCGAAAGCATTGGCTTTGGTACTGCTTTCGTTATAGGTAAAAATCTCGTTCCTAACCCTGCGGCTGGAATAATTGCTTTTTTTAGTTTTCTCATAAATTTCCCTAAAATATTTTTATTTGAAGTTTTTATTTTCTAACGCTTTAATTTTTTCCACTCTACGAGCGTGACGTTCGTCGCCAGAGAACGGCGTGGAAATAAACGCTTCTACGATTTCTAAGAACAAGCCCGGCCCAACTACTCTTTCGCCAAGTGCAAGCACGTTTGCGTCGTTATGAAGTCTTGTCATCTTTGCTGAAAATACGTCGTGACAATGTCCACAACGAATTCCTTTTACTTTGTTTGCCATAATGCTCATACCGATACCCGTTCCACAAATAAGTATCCCGAGCGTGCAATCGCCGTTTGATACTGCGTCGGTTACCTTTACGGCATAATCGTTATAGTCTACGGATGCACTCGTATCGCACCCACAGTCAAGATATTCTATACCTTTTTTCTTTAGATAGTCTACTAAAATGGGTTTTAAGTTTATTCCACCGTGATCACAACCTATTGCAATTTTCATAATTATTTCTCCTTTATTGTAAGTATTTTATTCAGTATTATATTGCAAGCGTCTTCTAATTGATGAGAAGTTTTTATATAGACGCTTAAATCCCCACCGTACGGATCGATTATATCGGGCAATCCTGTTATTTCAGATACCGTATATACGTTTTCAAAGACGTTGATGCACTCTTTATGCGCTCTCGTCATGCATATAATAACGTCGTATTTCATAACAAGATCTAGCGTTAGTTTTTTTGACTTGAACGTACCAACCTTATAGCCAAGTTGCTTTAACGCTCGCTTTGAGTTTTGGCTCATCTTATCGCCGTCAATCGCCGAAAGCCCTGCGCTTGACACTCTAACGCCACTTACGTCTGCAAGTTTGAGTTTGCTTTTTAAGATTACTTCTGCCATCGGGCTACGACAAGTATTACCCGTGCATACGAAAAGTATTTTTTTCATTTTATCCGCACGACTTCCTTAAACGGTTCATTATTCCTAGGTTAACGCCTTTTTCGTTAGGCATTGCTATAGCAATTATTACGTCTGCCTTTTTTTCGCCTTCTAAAAGTTTATCGTAAAGATTGCTTGCTATCTCTATTTCCGTTGCGCCTAGATCTAAAATATTTTTGCCTTTGAACTTTTCAGCCATTTGCGTTGAGCACATTATATAAGGCGTTTTACCTTTTTTCTCTTGCTCTAAATATTCTTTTTCTACAAGGTCTATTTGTTCGTGTTCGTAAAGCACGGTTTCGCAACGGGGTTTATAGTGCGTATACTTTACGCCCGGAGATTTAACGGCGTCGGTTTCTTTATGTTTAGCAATCTCACAAGCCCCCACGACGCTTTCTATCATTTCCTTAGTAATTAGTCCTGCCCTTAATATTCTAGGCACTTCGCCCGTGCAGTCTAACACGGTACTTTCTATTCCCCCAGAACATTTTCCACCGTCTAATATGAGTGGAATTTTCTCGTTAAGGTCGTTAAAAACGTGTTCTGCAGTTACCGGACTAGTATGCTTTGAAAGGTTTGCGCTCGGCGCTACTACGGGTGCATTTAATTCTTTTAGTAATTTTCTACACCCTTCATGCAGAGGCACTCTTATCGCTAAGGTTTTTCCACCACAAACGGCTTCTTTACAAACTACGCCTTTGGAATTGAAAACCATGGTTAACGGGCCCGGCACGAACGCTGATCTAAGTTTTTCTACGTAATCCCGTTCTACGAATACTAGTTTTTCTATATCGTAATCTTCGTGAACGTGAGCAATAAGTGGGTTATCGCTTGGTCGACCTTTAACTTCAAAAATCTTTTTGACAGCCGTTGCATCCGTGCCTATCGCACCTAACCCGTAAACGGTTTCGGTTGGAATTGCAACTACGCCACTATCGTAAAGAATTTCTTTTGCCAAAGTTATACTTTGCTCGTCTAACTTGAGTATTTTCGTTTGCATATTAAAAAATTTCGTCGTCTACCGATTTTACTACTTCGGTTTCTTTTTCTTGTTGGGGTGGCAAGTCTTCGTAATCACCTACTACTACTTTTTCACCCGAACCCGTGATCACGGTATCGCCTTCTTCATCATCCGGCTCGCCCGTTTCTTCATTAAGGTTAATAAATTTAGTACATTCGCCTTTGAAGAATAATTTTACTATACCCGTAGGCCCGTTTCTGTGTTTTTCGATAATGATTTCAGCAACGTTCTTTTGAACTTTACCTTCGGCAATTTCCTTTTCCGTTGCCCCCTTATCGGGACGGTGAATAAACATAACTATATCTGCGTCTTGTTCGATCGCACCCGATTCACGAAGGTCGGCAAGTTGTGGCCTACCTTTTCTAGATTCTACGGCACGGTTAAGTTGGGAAAGAGCAAGAACGGGAACGTTTACTTCTTTTGCCAAAATCTTAAGCATACGAGATATTTCGGAAATTTCTTGTTGACGGTTATCACTCTTACTAGAACGCTCTGACGACATAAGTTGAACGTAGTCGATCATAACGAGATCAAGACCGAAACGATTCTTTAATCTTCTACACTTTGACAATACTTGTTGTGGGGTTATCATTGCAGAATCGTCTATAAAAATCTTCGCTTTTGCAAGTTTTTCTTTGGCTTGCATTATACGCAACCACTCGGGTTTACTCATATTGCCTTTCATTGCGTTTTCCATACTTACGCTAGCAACCGAACAAAGTAATCTTTGAACAATTTGGTCTTTGCCCATTTCTAGTGAGAAAACTGCGCATGAATAACCTTGCAATGCGATATTTTCAACGATATTCATTGCGAACGAAGTTTTACCAACTGCAGGACGGGCTGCTAAAATCATAAGGTCTGATTTATGCACGCCGTTAATAAGTCTATCAAGTCCTTTGAATTTAGTCTTTATACCTTTCGTGCTAGATTTGTCGTTTGTTATTTCGTCAAGTTTAGTCATTACTTCGGGAATAACTTGCTCTATTCTAACCATTTCGCTAGTATCGGCTTCGTTTGATATATCGTAAACGGTTTTTTCTGCAAATCCGAGAGCAGTAGTTTTATCTATACTCGTTTTACACTTATCTATAATATCCCCTGCCCCTCTCATAAGTTTTCTAAGCATACTGTCACGGGTTACTATATCCGTATACTTGAGATAGTTTGCAGAAGACGGCATAACGTTTGCTAATTCCGTTATGTACTTAATACCACCTGCCTGCTCTAAAGTGCCTAATTTTTCAAGCATATCGGTAAGCGTTACAAAGTCAATAGTTTGATTATCCTTTGCTATCTTTTGCATTGCTTGGAATATGTATCTATGCGATTCGGCATAGAAATCTTCTTCTTTGATAAACGCCGCTATTTCCGTTTGTACTTTAGCGTCTATAAGCAAACAACCGAGCAATGCTTGTTCTGCTTCAAGGTTGTGTGGCATTTCGTTTATAAGACTGTTTTTTTTCGCCATAATCTTTCCTCCTTACCGTTATTATAGGCTCTTAAATTCTTCAAGAGTGTAGTTAAACACCTTAAACGCCGATTCAAACGGCTTTTCCGTAGTCAAGTCAACGCCTGCTATCTTTAATAATTCTACCGGACTATCACTTCCACCAGACGACAAGAACTTAAAGTAATCGTCTACTGCAGGCTTACCTTCCGTGATAATTCTATCGGCAATCGCTAACGCCGAAATAATACCCGTAGCGTATTTATAAACGTAAAAGGCTCTATAAAAATGTGGAATTCTTGCCCATTCGTAACGGATATTACCTTGACTTTCTACTGCCTTTCCATAATATTTTTGGTTTAATCTTAAATATTCTTCAGAAAGATTATCTTTGGTTAACGGAACGCCTTTTTCTACCGACGAGTGCGCAAAATTTTCAAATTCGGAAAACTGCGTTTGTCTGAAAAGCGTCGTCCTTATCATTTCAAGAAGATATGAAAGCAAATATTTTTTGAGTTTTATATCCGTTTCGGTTTTTAACAAATGTTTTAACAATAGCACTTCGTTAACCGTGCTTGCAACTTCGGCAACGAATATTCTATAATCGGCTTTTGCATAGCATTGAGTACGATTAGAAAAATAAGAGTGTATACTGTGCCCCATTTCGTGCGCTATCGTAAATACGTCGTGCGTGGTTTTTTGATAATTAAGCAATACGTACGGATGGGTATCGTAAACGGCTACGCTATACGCACCACTACGCTTTCCATCTTTTTCATAAACGTCTAGCCATCTTTCTTCTCTTGCTTTCTTTAGTAAACCAACGTATTCTTCACCTAAAACCGACAATCCGTCAACGACTAAATCGTAGGCTTTTTCATAATCTAATTTTAATTCAGCACCTTCTACTACGGGTACGTATACGTCGTACATATACATCTTTTTATAGCCTAAAAGTTTTTTCTTTTCAGCCATATATTCATGCAAAGACGGCAACGCCTTTTCTACCGAATTAATTAAATTGTTATACACGATTTCCGAAACGTCTTCACCACTAAGCGCCATTTCTAAAACCGAATTGTATTTTCTAGTTTTTGCAACGAAAACGTTTTTCTTCACGTTTCCATAATAGGTTGCTGAAATAACGTTTATTAGCGACACGTACGCCGAATAATACTTGTTAAAGGTCTTTTTCCTAAGCGCACGGTTTTCGGAGTGCATTATAACGCCGTAAGTTCCGTGACTTAGTGGAATAGTTTGCTTACCGTCTTTCACACTACCCAACGGCAAGTCTGCATTATCTAATTTAGTAAATATATCTCTAAAACTTGAAAAGGTTTGACTGCTTTCTGCAAGCAAACGCTCTTCATTTTCAGAAAGAACGTGATCTTTATCTTTCAAGATACCCTTAAGCATATAGTCGTAGTCTACAAGTTTGGGATTTTTAATATATGCGTTTAACACTTCTTCCGGCAACGCCGTAAGTTCAGGAACTACGAAAGCAGTTTCAGCACCTAACTTTGCGCCGAGCGACATAATTCTTGAAGACAATGCGTCGTATTCGGAATTTTTAGTATCTTCGTCGTGTTTCATCATGGCGTAAACGCTAAGTTTTTCTAAAACTCTACCTACCTTTTCTTGCTTTTTCATGCACGCCAAAAACCCGTCGGCATCACCGAGTTTACCTTTAAACTCTGAAAAATCCAACTGACTTTCTACTAAATTAAAATCTTTTTCCCAACTTGCTACGCTGTCGTAAATATCCTCAACAGCCCAAACGTATCTATTATCCATAAATCTCCGTATTAATTTTTATTACTATGAATAGGTGCAGGCATTCTTCCCCCACGATTAATAAATTTATCACAACCGTAAGGACTAACTGCCATAATGGGCGCACTACCTAATAGCCCACCGAATTCCACGCTATCCCCAACGTCTTTGCCCGGTACGGGAATTACACGCACGGCAGTAGTTTTATTGTTTATCATACCGATTGCACACTCGTCTGCAATCATACCACTTATAGTGGTTGCAGAAGTGTTGCCCGGAATTGCTACCATGTCTATACCAACGCTACAAACAGCCGTCATCGCTTCAAGTTTGCTTAAAGTGATAGCGCCACTTTCTGCTGCGTTGATCATACCTATATCTTCGCTTACGGGAATAAACGCACCCGATAAACCACCTACGTTTGAACTTGCCATTACGCCACCTTTTTTAACGGCGTCGTTAAGCATAGCAAGAGCGGCAGTAGTTCCGTGTCCACCAACCGAATCCAAACCGATTTCTTCTAAGATATGCGCAACGCTATCCCCCATAACCGGCGTGGGTGCAAGCGACAAGTCTACGATACCAAATTCTGCGTTAAGACGCTTAGACGCTTCTTTAGCGATAAGTTGACCTGCACGGGTAATCTTAAACGCCGTCTTCTTAATAGTTTCAGCAATTTCGTCTACCGAAGCGCCTTTCATGCTCTTTAATGCGTGATGAACAACGCCCGGCCCTGATACGCCGACGTTTATAACCGTTTCCCCTTCGCTTATGCCGTGAAATGCACCTGCCATAAAGGGATTATCTTCTACTGCGTTACAGAACACTACTAATTTTGCACAACCTAAGCCGTCTTTATCCTTGGTAATTTCTGCCGTTTGCTTGATAACTTCGCCCATAAGTTTAACGGCATCCATATTGATACCTGCTTTAGATGAACCAACGTTTATAGACGAACACATCCTATCCGTTATAGAAAGCGCTTCTGGAATAGATTGAATGAAAGACTTTTCAAAACTAGTCATACCCTTTTGAACGAGAGCCGAATATCCACCCAAGAAATCTATACCTATCGTTTTTGCGGCATTGTCTAACGCTTTTGCGAGCACGGTTTCTTTACCACAAAAAGATGAAGTTAAAAGACTTACAGGGGTAATAGATACACGCTTATTGATAATAGGAATACCGTATTCTGCACCCAAATCTTCTGCAACTTTAACGATATTTTCAGCCTTTTTACAAATTTTATCGTAACAAAGTCTTGCCGTTTCTTCAGCATTATCACGAATACACGACAAAAGCGAAATACCCATCGTTATCGTTCTAACGTCAAAATGCTCTTTTTCAACCATATCTATGGTTTCTAAAATTTCTTTTCTATTAAACATTTTAGCCCCCGATTAAATCTTATGCATTGCGTTAAAAATTTCTTCGTTTTGAACGTGAACGGAAACGCCTATTTCTTCGCCGATTTTAGTTAAAACTGCACCGAGTTCTTTTATTTGAAGTTTACTTTCTGCTAAATCGCAAACCATTATCATGGTAAAATTACCAGAAACGATAGTTTGGCTTATATCTTCTATATTCACCTTGTTTTCAGCAAGCGCCGTGCTTACCTTTGCTATTATGCCTGACTTATCTTTTCCAACGACAGTTATAATTGCTCTCATGTTTTTATCCTTCCTTTAATTTTCGTCTAAAATTTCATAACTTACTAAAACGTTGCCTTGAGTTACGTAGCGAACGTTTGCCTTTTCCGGAATTTCCGGAAAATCTTTTTCGTGGAAAACCAAAACTTTTCTTTCAAAAAAGTCGTTTTTATATTTATTCCACTCAATAAAAATTAACGCCTTAAAGTCCACGCCATCTTTGAATTGAAGCGTTTCGTCGTATTCAAAGAAACTACCCGTAGAAGTTTCTCTTTGCCCCGTCAACAAATTCATGGTCATGTGATAGAATTTGTTTATTCTTTTATACTTAATGCTTAGATATAAAAGAGAAAATATCATCATTATCACCGTTCCCGAATAATGAAATACTTTTACCAAAGTTATCTTAGAAGACTTGTACGGTAAAGTTCTATACCACCAATACATTGCAACGCTAAAAAGCAAATATACGCCAAGTATTATAAAATATAATATCAACGCAAGTTTTCTTTGTTTTTTTACCAAAAGATGTTCTTGTTCTACAAAATAATCAGTCACTTTTTTCTCTCCGTTTTTCTTATCGTTTTAAGTCCGTTCTGACTTTTATCATTTCCCCACCCGATACTTTATACAATTCGTATCTGTCGGGGTATTCTGCCATTATGTAATTATGGTTTTGTTTTACCCTGAAATATTTAGGCTTTTCAGGCGTTGGCGTTACCGTTTGAACGGGCGAACTTTCTTGCTCTTTTTCCTCACTTGGTTGTTCTACTATTTGAACGCCCTTTTTCTTAGTCACTTTTTTGCCCACGCCTAGAAGTCGGCGCATAGTTAATATTACTGCTAACGCTAAAGATATTGCAAGCGCAAAAGTAAACACCGTCATCATTGTGCTACCCTTTTCCATATTCCCTGTAAGGAACGCAAGCCCACCTAGCAATAAAACCAGCAGGGTAATTTGCAAGTTTAGAAAGGATAGAACTTTATATATAATTTTGAATATTCCAACTATGATTTTTTTTATTAGCCCGAATATTAGTCTATTTCTAAACGGTATCACGATGCTACCTCTTAACCTTGCGTATTATTTGCGCTAACTTGATTGACCAATTTTGCACCACGCCTATTATTTGACTTTCGTCACAACCACCGTAGTTGCTACGGCTATCCGTGCTGTTTTCTCTATTATCACCAAGATAAAAATACTCGTTTTCGCCTAATTTCCAAGTCGTGTTTCCGTTTTGAGAAGGCTTTGTTACACCTTGTCTTTTAATATACGGCTCGTCAAGTTTATATTCTATATCGCTATCTTCAGGGGTAATATAGACGTAACCATTTTCAATAGTAACCGTTTCGCCCGGCAAACCGATAATTCTTTTTATAAGCCAACTGTCGTCTAAACGACTTTCGCCCTCTATTATAACCACCGAACCACGCTCTATTTTTGCTAGTTTATTAGCAAATAGATAATCGCCCGTGTAAAAGGTGTTTTCCATTGATTGACCTTTTACTTGAACGCTAAAAAGCACGTAGGTATTTACGATCGTAACGGATAACATAAGCAGGAATATTATAAACAAGGTAAACAAATACCACAAATTAGAACGATACTCTGCACGCTTTTCTTCTATCAAACTGTTTTTAATTCGGGGTTGTCCGTTTAAAAAATATTCAGTTGTATCGATTTTAGTTTGCCCCTTCATCAACGTTTCCGTCCGTTTCTATATATTTTTTAGCAATTTTATCAACTTCATCTTGCGACAAAAACAAAACTCTACCACAATTAATACATTTTAATTTTATATCTGCGCCCGTGCGTGCAACCAACCACTCGTTACAACCACAAGCGTGTGGTTTTTTTGCTATTATTTTTCCACCTACTTGGTATTTCATATTATACCTTTAACCATCCTAAATTAAACCCAAAGCGCATTGTTTATTAAGGCGTCGGTTTGAGCGTTAAACGCTATTGCTTGAATTTTTTGATAATTTCTCAAACTCATCCCTTCTGCCGTTTTAAATTTCGCTCTATTAAACTTAAAGTTATGCCACAATTCCCCACCAACAACGTTTACCGTTGCAGTGTACACTATACTTTGACCGAAATAGTCGGCGATAAGACTTACTGAAACTTCGGCATCTTCTTTTACGTACACGTCGAACATCAATATTGCGTCGTCGTTAGGTCTATCTTTTTCCGTGCACATTTTGAAAGTTGCAATACCTTGAGCCACTTCAACACCTTCAATACCCATAGGTCCTTTTTTCATAACCACTTCATTTACGTTTAAGGTATCGACGTTGTCTTTTTTAACCGTTGAGAAGAAAACGCTTTCTGAATTAGGTATTCTTGAAGAAAAAATTATTTTAGATTTATACGCAAAATCAACTTCTTCTGCCGAATATCTTTTAGATTGCACGTTTGAACATATACTTAGCCCTGACTTATAAGTTGCCGTAACGAAGAAAGTTACTGCGCCGGATTCGTGATAAGGTTTATATTCAAAAAGGTATTCTTTCTTTTTTGAATTTACTTGCCCGTCTATTTTATACCAACTTCTAAGCGACGGATCGTTAATTTCTTCTGAAACGTAAAGGCTAATTTCTTTTAAGTCTTTAAGGTCGGGGATAGCCGTTACTGAAAAACTACCGTTTATTATTTCGCCCTTTACTTCTATCCCTTGTGGCATATACAATTTTTTATCTTGCCTTAAATAGTTGTTAAAGAACACGAGCATGCTTTCGTAAGCGTTCATACTTACGCTATCGGTATAACCTACCGAATAATTAACGGCTCTATATATTTTATCGTCTAATCTATTCACCGTGTCGTAAGCACGATCAAGATCAAAATTTTTGCTATTCGTTGCAGAAAGCATAAGCACGGGACAACCAACGTGCGACGCATACGCTTCCGGTGCAATTCCTGCCATGAATTTATAAGTGTTGTCCGAAAACTGTGGCTCTCTTTCGCCTGAAAACTTATAAATCCCTCTATACGATCTCCAACCAGCGTCGTGAACTATGGTTGCGCAATCTAATTTATCCATTGCCGCTACTTGCCAAACTACCGTTCCCGCATCGCCTATACCAAGCGCACCTACGTTAGAAATACCTATCATATTTCTAAAAAATTCTAGAGCGTATCTAACGGTAACCACCCATTCGTACCAACAAGTATCTTTAACGCCGTTGGTTACTTTATCTAGTTTATCTTTTACCGTTTCGTAATTAGCGTAACTTAACGATTGTGGATATTGTGTGTAATACTCTTTACCTTCTTTAACGCCACCTATATCAACGGTTAGCACAACAAACCCTTTTTTCGCCAAACTCTCTATTAATTTTTCATCTTGTTCACCAGAAAAATCTTTAACGATAATAATTGCCGAAGCGTTTTTAGCAGACTTTGTTTTTGCTAGTTCTGCAAAAATTTCAACTTCGCCGTCTTTGCATTTTTTGCCTTTTATCTGCAATCCGGTATAAATAACGTTATTTTCTCGTTTTTCGTATAAACTTGTAGCCGTCGGTATTTTGTCTATCTTAAAATCTTGCCAAACTGCAACCGGCGTCAATATAGTTCTTGCCATACTTTCTCCTACTTTTTTAGTCAATATCAATTAAAGGGAATTTTTTTCCTAAAATAAATGGAAATTTAAGTTGATTTTTATCTAATCTTCGTATATAATATTTTTTACTTGGACGTCACAAGGTGACACTCCCCTTTTTAAATATATAAAATATTATATACTATAACATAGGTTAAACGCAAGCATTTTTCTATTTTTATGCCGTTTATCAAAAAGGTTTTTTATATGACGTGTTCTTATTCTAAAGAGTTTTCCTCTTCAGCGTTTATCAACGTGGAAAACGCCTTCATCAACGAATATCTCGCATCGTCTTCGGGCGACGCCGTAAAGGTTTATCTTTACGGGCTTTTCTTGTGCCAAAACCCAACCAGAAACGGCTCTATTACCGATTTTGCTAACGCCGTTAACCTTTCGGAAAGCCAAGTTAAAAGCCTTTTTTTATACTGGGAAGAGTTAGGCGTTATCTCTCTTCTTTCTTTAGACCCACTTTCCGTAAACTATTTGCCTATTCGTTCGGCGTTTGCAGTTAAGCCTAAAAAATTCAAGGCCGAAAAATATACCGATTTTACTAAAGGGTTGCAATCGTTTTTCCCCGATCGTATGATTTCTACTTCGGAATACACCGAATACTTTACGACCATGGAAACCTTTTCTATTCACCCAGACGCAATGCTTTTAATCGTTAAATACTGCATTGACCTTAAAGGAAATACTATCGGTTATAAATACGTTATTAAAGTTGCTAAAGATTTTGGCAACCGTGGAATTAACTCTGTGGAAAAAGTAGAAATTGAACTTTCTTCTTACTTATTGAAAAATATGGAAATCACAAAAGTTCTATCTGCTCTTTCCATTAGGCGTCAACCCGAACACGAAGACGGGGTTTTGTATAAGAAATGGACGCAAGAACTCAACTTTGACCACGACGCTATTTTGTTTGCCGCTAAAAAACTTAAAAAGGGTGGCATGCAAAAACTTGACGTGTTCATGATGCAATTATTTAACGTTAAGTGTTTCTCGCCCGAAGAAATCGCCAACTACTTGGATAATCGCCAAGCCGTTTACGATCTTGCAATAAAGATCAATAAGGCGCTTGCCGTTTACGTAGAAGTTTTAGACACCGTTATAGACACCTACACTAACAAATGGTTATCTTACGGGTTTAACGAAGAATCTTTATTAATGATCGCTAACCGTTGCTTTAAGATAGGCAAAAACACCCTACCCGATATGGATGAGTTGGTAGAAGACTTACGCAAAAAAGGCGTTATTGACCTTTCTAGTATCGGCGACTATTTTGAAAACATTAAAAAAACCGACGATTTTATCAAGAAAATTCTTCTCGTCGTCGGGTTTAACAGAAGACCTACGCCTTGGGATAAAGAAAACCTTTCTATATGGAAATCGTGGAATTTTACCGACGAAATGATTCTAGAAGCCGCTAAACTTGCATCGGGCAAATCGTCGCCTATTCCGTATATGAACGCAATTTTGAGTAATTGGAAAAACAACGGTGTATTCAACACCCAATCACTTGAAGAACTTGCAGTAACTACTGCCGACAATTCTCAAGAAAACTATAATCGTGAATACGAAAGAAGACGCTCTCTTGCTCACTCAAGGGCGCAAAAGAATAATGAAATCGCAATGAACATAGACGGGTTTAGCAAGGCTTACGGCAGGCTTAACGGTATGGAAAAAGACCTTGCTTTCGCCGAACTTTCCGGAAATAAAGAAGCGCTTTTAACTTTAGAAAAAGAGCAGGCTAAATTAACCGAACAAATAGAAACCCTTTTAGCGACAAAAAATCTTACTATCGCAGACCTATCCCCACGATTTGCGTGCGAAAAATGCCGTGATACGGGTTACGTAGGCACGCATCGATGCGACTGTTTTGGAAAAACCGTTAAATAAGACAACATCAAAAAACCGACTATTCAGTCGGTTTTTCTTTTTTATTCTTTTTTATTTTAGATAGTAACAAACCTATTATAATTATTATCGGGAATACTATTATGCAAGCCAAACCCTTTTTCAAGTCGTCGTTAAACGCACCTGAAACTACACCTACGATTGTTGGTCCTAACGTTGCGCCTAAGTCACCGAACACGGCGTACAATGCAAACAATGCCGTGCTTGCCCCTATCGTGCTTGACGCCAAACTTAACGTGCCCGGCCACAATATTCCTACGGCAAGTCCACACAAACCACAAGCGACTAGCGACATTAACGGTGAGCCTGAAAGACTTGCAAGCGCATAAGTTATTACTGCAAGAATTGCGCTTATTATTATATAAAGTCTTAAATTTATTTTTTCACTAAGCACGGTATATATAGTTCTTGAAACACCCATTAGCAACGCAAACGTACACGGACCTATTAGGTCGCCAAGCGTTTTGCTTACCCCAAGCGCACTTTCTGCAAAAACAGACGCCCATTGTCCCATTGACAACTCTGTAACGCCTGCACAAGTCATTAACAACGCAAATAACCAAAACTGCCATTTGCCGAATAGCTTCAAAATTCCACCGGCTTTTTGCTCTTCTTCCCTAGTGTTATAAATAGGAACGAATATAAAATACAAAGCGTTAATTACGGGTATTATTGCCCAAAACAAAATCAAAGTTTTCCAGTTTTCCGTGCCGAATAAAACGAAAAACACGGTTGAAGTGGCTATTACGAAAACAGTTCCCCAACAGTAAAAAGAGTGCACCAAACTCATAATTGCAGATTTGTTTACGGTTGGGCATGCTTCTATAATAGGACTTATAACCACTTCACAAAGCCCACTACCTATCGCACAAAACACCATACTGATAAGTAGTCCTAAAAAGGACGGCATCAACTCTGGTAAAATCACGAAAGAAACAAGCCCTACCCCCGCAAATACGAAAGCGCTGAGCATACACGCCCTATGCCCAACGACGTTTACTAACCTTGTTGCAATAACGTCGGTTATAAGTTGTGATATAAAGTTTATGCTTACTAAAAGCGTTATTTTATCTAGACCGATATTAAACTGTTTTGAAAACGTAAGGAACAAGAGTGGTAAAAAGTTAACGATTACTGCTTGTGATATATACGCAATAAAACACGCTACTATCGTATGCTTGTAATTAGATCTTATACTCATACTAAAAACGGTTCTTTCGGCGCTCTATGAACGATAATTTCGTCAATAACGGCATTTCCACGATTTTCAAGCAAGAACATAACTATGTCTGCAATTTCTTCAGGGACAATCATCCCGTCCGAAGTCAAGTCGGGGCGAGCAATCTTTATCATATCGGTATACACCCCACCAGGCGCAACGGCGTGAACCCTTATTCCGTCTTTATAAACTTCTTTCGCAAGCGATTTCGTAAACCCTATAAGTGCGTGCTTTGACGCAGTATAGGCACTTTGGTCGGGATAACCTGCATGCGAAACAACGGATGCAATATTGATTATACTTGCCCTTTTAGAAGTTTTCAAGTAAGGCAAAACTAATTGTGTTAAAAGGTATGGGACACGAGCGTTTATATTCATTATCCTATCAAAAAGTTCTACGGGTGTGCTTTCAAAAGGTTGGTTATGAGCCATACCAGCGTTATTTACGAGTATATCTATCCCGTTGATTTTTTCTTTAAGTTCGCCAAACGCAGACTGCATTTGAGCATAGTCGGTAAGATCACACGGAATAATTAAACTTTCAACACCTAGTTCGTTTATTTTCTTTGCCGTAGCGTTAAGTTTTTCTAGGTTTTTCCCACCGAACAAAACCACCTTGACCCCTGCTTTAGCGAGCGCTACGGCGATTGCACGGCCTATTCCACCACCTGCGCCCGTTACGAGCGCCGTTAAATTTTTCAATTCCATATCACTTCTCTCTTTATGTAAAAAGGACTGAAACCAGTCCTTTTTTTTATTATTCTTCTATTCTTACGATACCCTTAATTTCGTTAACTTCTTCAAGAGTGCCAAGTTTTGCAAGTGCTTTTTTAACGTGGCTTTCTGCGCATTGATGAGTTGTGATAACTATTTGTGCCAACCCGTCGTCACTAGCAACTTGTTTTACTTCTTTCAAACTTAAAGCGTGTTTTGCAAATACGCCGGAAACTTTAGCAAGAACGCCTGCTTGATCTTTAACCGAAAGTCTGATATAGTACTGAGAATTAAAGTCGCTAACAAATTTCGTTTTCTTATTACCTTCAGCGTCGTTTTTGAAATTTGCGTAATAATATTCTTGATGCTTAATAGCGTAAATAACATCTGAAACGATTGCGCTACCCGTAGGAAGTGCGCCTGCGCCCCTACCGTAAAGCATAATTTCGCCAACTGAATCACCTTCAATGAAAACGGCGTTAAACGAATCGTTTACTGATGCAAGTGGGTTATCCGACTTAACGAAAGTGGGGTGTACTCTTACTTCAATGCCCTTTTCCGTCTTTTTACCGATACCGAGAAGTTTTAAGGTGTAACCTAATTCTTTACCGATAGCGATATCTTCTTTATTAACGCCCGTAATACCTTCACGGTAAACGTTTTCAATGCAAATCTTAGTGTTGAAAGCGAGCGAAGAAAGGATAGAAAGTTTATAGGTTGCATCAAAACCTTCTACGTCGGCAGTCGGGTTAAATTCTGCATAGCCTAAACGTTGCGCCTCTTTAAGCGCTTCTTCATAAGAAGAACCTTCGTTTGCCATCTTGGTTAAAATATAGTTGGTAGTACCGTTGATAATACCCTTAATAACCTTAATATCGTTTGCTTGCATACCGTCGTGCAAGGTTCTAATGATCGGAACACCACCTACGCAACTTGCTTCGTAGAAAAGACCTGCTCTCATTTTCTTTGCAGCGGCTTCTAATTCCGGCCAATGTTTTGCAAATAATTCTTTATTAGAAGTTACTACCGTTTTGCCACTTCTTAACGCTTTTAACACGAAAGTTTTTGCCGGCTCTACACCACCGATAACTTCTACAACGATATCTACTGCAGGATTTGTTACCACTTCTTCTATGCTTGAAGCAATTTTTTCTCTTTCAATACCGAGCGATAATGCTCTATCAACGTTTTTTTCAAGAACGCTTTCTACAGTAACGTCAACACCTTGCGTCTTTTTGAAAAACTCTCTCTTTTCAGTTAATATTTGGTAAGTACCACCACCTACGACACCTAAACCTAATATTGCAACGCCTGCCTTTTTCATAAACTACCTCCTACTTGTTGAGTTCGTAAATCAATCTTAATCCGTCTAGCGTAAGCGTTCTATCTACTAAGGAAATACTCTTTGATTCCTTTGCGATTATTTCGCCAAGACCACCCGTCGCTATAACTTTTATTTCTTCAACTTTTAATTCTTTTTTAATCTTTCTTATAATGTTATCCACAAGCCCACTAAACCCAAAGATTATCCCTGCTTGCATGCAATGCTTGGTGTTTTTGCCGATTACCGTTTTTGGCGCATCTAATTCTACCATAGGTAATTGCGCAGTTTTTGTAGAAAGCCCTTCTAAAGAAGTCTTTATCCCCGGTGCAATTACTACGCCGACAAGTTCACACTTTTCACTAACCACGTCAAAAGTAGTTGCCGTGCCGAAATCTATTACCACTAGTGGACCACCGTATTTTTTGAAAGCCGAAACACTATTTACTATAATGTCTGCACCTACTTCTTTAGGGTTGTCTGCTTTGATATTAAGCGAAGTTTTTATTCCCGGCCCAACCATTATCGGCGTTATACCGAAAAAATATTCACACATGTGGCATATTGTATAGTTAAGGTTTGGGATAACCGACGAGAAAATAATTCCGTTTATATCCGTTTTACTTATACCACTATTTGATAAAAGCCCAACGAGAACCGACCCGTATTCGTCTGCCGTTCTTGAAATTCTTGACGATACACGGAAAGACGCAACAAGTTTTTCCCCGTTAAACACGCCGTATTTAATGTTGGTATTACCTAAATCAATCGCAAGTAACATATATTATTCTCCTGCGGTTTTATCTAAAACTCTTATAACCGTATGAATTGCTGGCGCAACGAGTAAGTTGATAGCAAGCTCAATAAGGAAGTTAACACCTGCACAAGTAATTACGAGAAAATACAAAACGTCTTCTGAAAAATTAGTAGCAATGACGTTATACATTGCGAGTGCACCGAGAATAAACACAGCAGTATTGATAATAGGCACTATTGCAGATGCAACGAACACGGCAAGATATTTGTTTTTATTCTTTAGCCAGCCGTAAACTAAACCTGCAACCCCACCTGCAAGGGTTATTTTAACCGTGCAAGTTAAAAAGGTAAGCACGGGACTGTTATTAAACAAAATATTCGTAAAGGCATCTACACCGAACACGCCGAATAAAAAGGTCATAAGACCACTTATTCCACCTAGTATCAACCCACCACGCATGCCAAGAAGCAACGCACCTAAAACGATAGGGATTAAAGTAAGGTTTACATTAGTAATCACCTTAAACACAGTACTTAAAAGATTAAGCACCACCAACAACGCCGTTAAAATCGCTAAATAAACGACGTTCTTCGTTGTAAAGAACTTTGTTTTGCTATTCATAAAAAAGCCTCCGATCGGGTTCTAACTGATACCCGTTAGAAAAAAATTTACATAAACCAAAGTCAAACCTAAAAATAAGTATTTGCTTATATGTTTTATTTATTTTAACACAAAAATCAAGGGATAGCAAATAAATAATATCGGTTTGTAACATTTTTCGCCCGTTTATCTTATATTGATAATAGAAAACTTCGCCAAACTAAAATTTTCTACATAGGCGAAGAGTTTATATACTTTGGAGGTACTTATATGAACGGTTTCGATTTATTCGGGAATAATAATTGCTGTCTTTGGATTTTAATAATTCTTTTAATTATCTGCCTTTGCAAGAGTGGTTGCTTGAACGGTCTCTTCAACAGTTGCTACTGTTTGCCTATTGCTCTCCTTTTGATTTGTTGCTGTGGTAAAGGTGGAAACGGTGGTTGCTTAGGTGGTTTCGGTGGTTGTGGTTGCAAATAAACCGATTTTCTTAAATTAATTTAAGTCTTAAAAAGACGACTCACATAAAGTTGAGCCGTCTTTTTTATTTATATAAAAATTTTTCTTGAAAATTCCTTGAAAAAAATTTCAAATTATTATTGAAATTATCTTTTCTATGTGTTATTATCTTTATATAAAAAATTACAAAAGGAGATTTTTGTTATGAGTAATTTGAACAACGATTCCCAAGTAACGAATAAGCCCCTTGTCAAACTCGACAAATTCTTTGGAATCACACAACGTGGCAGTAGCATCAAAGCAGAAATTATCGCAGGTATCGTTACTTTCCTTGCAATGTGCTACATACTTACCGTAAACCCTAACCAGTTCTTCTGGGGTGGCGTTATGACTGATCAAGGTCCTACTTTTGTCGCTACGGACAACCCTTATTGGACTTCAGTATTTATCGCAACGGCTTTCGGTGCAATCATAGGTACATTATTGATGGCTTTCATGGCTAAATTGCCATTAGCACAAGCACCTGGTATGGGTCTTAACTCTTTAGTTGGCTCTATTATAGGTGGTGGCGTAGGCTTTGGTTCTTACACCTTTAGTTTCTCGCTCGCTAACGCTATGCTTATGGTTCTTATTTCAGGGGTTCTTTTCTTAGCTCTCTCTATAATAAGTATCAAAGGCGTTTCTCTCCGTCAAAAGATTTTTGAAGGTATTCCTGCTCCTATTAGAACGGCTATTCCCGTTGGTATCGGTTTGTTTATCGCTTATATCGGTTTCCAAAACGCAGGATTTATTATTACCAACCAATACACTCAAGTTTCTGTTCTTGACTTCACTAATTGGAAAGAACAAGTTGTAAACTGGGGTAGTTCTCTTGCAGTAACTCCTTCTCACGGTTTAGTTCTTTTGTCAGGATTATTCATTATCGCTATACTTGACCACTTAAAAATTAAAGGTGCTGTTATTTTAGGTATCTTAGGTGCTACTATCGTTGGTATTCCACTTGGCGTTACCAACCTTGCAGTTGTTACCGGTTCTGAAGCAGGTATTTCTTGGAAATTCTGGGAAAACTTTGCTAACTACTTCAGCGCAGAAAACGGCGTATTCGGTATTGCTTTCACAGAAGGTTTCAATCTCCCTGCAGGTTCTATTATGACCGTTATAATGCTTATTATTACAATGTGCATGATAGATATGTTCGATACTATGGGTACTTGCGTAGGTTGTTGTTCAGCTGCAGGTCTTATGGATGAAAACGGCGTTCCACTAAACTACAATAAAATTATGTATGCAGACTCAATCGCTACTTGTACGGGTGCTATCTTCGGTACTTCTACCGTTACTACTTTCGTTGAATCTGGTGCAGGTATTGCTACTGGTGGTAGAACAGGTTTAACTGCTCTTACGACTGCTATCATGTTCTTCCTTGCAATCTTTGCTCTCCCCGTATTCGCTATGATCCCCAGCGCTGCAGCTGCATCTGCACTCGTTTACGTTGGCGTGCTTATGATGAAGAACATCAAAAACGTTGATTTCTCTGATATTAGAACGGCTGTTCCCGCATTCCTTGCAATTGCTATTATGCCTTTAGGCTATTCAATCACCAAGGGTATCGGTTGGGCAATTCTTGCTTACGTTGTAATTAGTATTATCTGCTATGTAGTTGATATTATTAAATACGCTTGCACGAAGAAAGAAAAACCCGTTTGGAACGTTTCTATCGTTACCATTATCGTGGCTATTCTCTTTATCGTTTACTTCTTCGTTCCTACCGTTATCATTATTTAATAAATTAACAACAAAAAAATTACGCTCTGCGAAAATTCGCAGAGCGTTTTTTTTATTCTTTTTATTCTAAACCTTTTGCTTTTCTCTTTAGTCTTGTTTCGGTATCTAACGTCTTCTTTCTTAAACGAACGTTTTTTGGCGTTATTTCTAACATTTCGTCGTCGTTGATAAATTCCATTGCTTCTTC
>JAZOMV010000017.1:0-7614 GCA_045654165.1 Christensenellaceae bacterium | reverse complement strand
AAAAGCATAAGGGTTACGGCACTAAAGCGCATATAGAAAAAATCAAGGAGATAGGACCTTGCAAATTGCACAGAAAAACTTTTATAAAAAACTTTTGGGTAGAGTAGGCGAAAAAAAGGCCGTAGACTTTTTGAAAAAGAAAGGGTACAAAATACTCGAAACGAATTATAAAACACATATAGGCGAAATAGACGTAATCGCTCAAGACAAAGACGTTACGGTGTTTATAGAAGTAAAGACTAGGTCGGGTGGGGAATACGGTTCGCCAAGCCAAGCAGTAAACTCAAAAAAGCAAGAAAAATACTTCAAAGTTGCAACGGAATATCTAATAAGAAACGACAAAACAGACGTTCCTTGTAGGTTTGACGTTGTGGAAATAGAAAACGGGGAAATAAATCTTATTTTTGATGCATTTTGTATGTAAAACGCTTGCTTTGTTTTTAAAAATATGGTATTATAATACACGCTTTGGACGTTCCTCTTGCGTGAAAATTATGACAATGAACGTTAATTTATATTCGGAGGTAAAGCAAAATGAGTAGCATAATTGAAGCTATCAATCAAGAAAACGTAAAACAAAACATACCTGAATTTAACGTTGGCGACACCGTTAAAGTAATGGTAAAAGTTATCGAAGGTGACAGAGAAAGATTACAAGCTTTTGAAGGTATCGTTATCGCAAGAAAGCACGGTGGTATTTCAGAAACCTTTACCGTAAGAAGAATTTCTTTCGGCGTAGGCGTAGAAAAGACTTTCCCAATTCACTCACCAAAGGTTGCAGATATTCAGGTTGTAAGACGTGGTAAAGTACGTCGTGCAAAACTCTATTACTTAAGAGCAAGAACCGGTAAGGCTGCAAAAGTTAAGGAATTATCAAGATAACAAAAGAAATGAACTTATCCAAAAGGGGATAAGTTCTTTTTTTATCAAAAGATATTGCCGTAATGGTTTACTTTTTATTTAAAATAATATATAATATTAAGAAGGCTAAAAAATCAAAATGGGATTTTGTTTTTTGATAGTCGATTAAATATTTTATAAAGGGAAAAATTATGATAGCAAAAGTATTCGGTTATGCGCTAAAAGGTTTAGACGGCGTGCCTGTTACAGTCGAAGTTGACGTAAATAACGGCTTGCCTGCTTTCGATTTGGTTGGGCTTGCTGATACTGCTGTAAAAGAATCTAAAGAACGTGTACGCTCTGCAATAAAAAATAGTGGACGAGCCGTTCCTACGAGAAGACTTACGGCAAACTTTGCTCCTGCCGATATCAAAAAAGAAGGCTCGGCGTTAGATTTGGCTCTTGCAATCGGCGTGCTTAAAGCAAGCGCTCAATTAGAGGCTGATACGGACGGGGTAATTTTTCTTGGCGAACTTTCACTAGACGGTGGATTAAGAAGAATTAACGGAATACTTCCCATAATCATATCTGCTGTTAGCGAAGGTTATACAAAATTTATAATTCCAAACGACAATGCGTTAGAAGCGTCTTTCGTAGACGGTGCAGAAGTAATCGGTGCAAAAAGCCTAAAAGAAGTAATAGACCATCTTTCAGGATTAACGCCTATTGCCCCTATAGAAAAACACGGCTTTACCGTAAAAGATAAGAAAAATATATATTCAAGCGATCTTTCACTCGTAAAAGGTCAAGTAGTTGCAAAGCGTGCGTTAGAAGTTGCAGTTTCAGGTGGGCATAACCTATTGTTCGTAGGTGCACCGGGTACGGGTAAAACTATGCTTGCTAAATGTATCCCAACGATAATGCCGGATATGACCTTTCAAGAGGCGCTTGAAACGACTAAAATCCACTCGGTAGCAGGTATGTTAAAAGATTCTGACGGAATAGTTTTTGCCCGTCCTTTTAGAAGTCCACACCACACGGCAACTACCGTATCTATGGCAGGTGGTGGAAATACTCACATAAGACCGGGCGAAATTAGTCTTGCTCATAACGGGGTTTTGTTCTTAGATGAAATGCCGGAATATAACCGTTCTACTTTAGAGTCGCTTAGACAACCTTTAGAAGACGGGGTAATCACCGTTTCAAGAGCAATGGGTAACGTTACTTTCCCTGCTAACTTTATGCTTTGTGGCAGTATGAACCCTTGTCCTTGTGGGAATTACGGGTCGGAAGATAAAGTTTGCGTTTGTTCGCCAGCACAGATAGCAAAATATAAGGCGAAGATTTCCGGTCCACTTTTGGATAGAATAGATATTCAAGTTCAAGTAGACGACGTCAAGTATGCCGAACTTATGGAAGATAAACTTGCCGAAACTAGCGAAACCGTGCGTCAAAGAGTAAATAGAACAAGGCTTATTCAAAAGAAAAGATTTGAAAATGACGGAATACTTACAAATAGCGATATGGGTGAGCGTCAAATAAAAAAATACTGCCGTTTGACGAAAGAGTGCGAAGATATACTTAAAAACGCTTATGAAAGATTGCATCTTTCCCCAAGAGCGAGAAGTAGAATAATCAAAGTAGCAAGAACGATTGCAGATATGGCAATGTACGACGATATTCGCCCTGAACACGTGTTAGAAGCGATAAGTTATCGTCACTCATAAAATTCGATATGGCAAAATACACTAATTCAGAACTGTGTCTTATTTGGCTAGACAGTTTCGTCGGCTTAGAATATAAGCACAAAAAAGAATTGTATAACTTAATAAACGGTAAAGATAGCATAAAAGATCTTCTTGAGAAAGGTCAAGATTATATCGTTACTTGCGTTGGCGAAAGTGAATATAAAAACCTAGTCAATTCGGCAAATCAACCTTATTTGGCATATATTACAGAAGGGCTTGCCCGTCGTAATATAACGGCGATAACGATAGATTCAAAAGAGTATCCTGAAAGTTTAAGAGAAACTCCTTTTGCCCCTTTAGTGCTTTACACTAAAGGCGACGTAAGTCTTTTGAATACCGATTGTTTTGCAATGGTTGGTAGCAGACGTTCGTTGCCTATATCGGTAAAAACTGCAGAACGGTTTGCAACGGAAATTTCACACGCAGGATTGACTTTGGTTACGGGTATAGCGCAAGGCGTAGACGAAGCCGTGTTAAAAGCAGGGCTTGAAGCAAGTGGAAAAGTGATATCCGTGCTTGGTGGTGGTTTTGATACCGTTTATCCTAAAAGCAACACAGAACTCGTTGATAGAATTGCCGAAACGGGTTTGGTTATAACCGAATATCCACCGGAAATTCAATCAAAACCACATCATTTTCCCATAAGGAATAGAATAATTTCAGGGCTAGCAAAAGGCGTGTTAGTGGTAAGTGGTGCGATTAAGAGTGGAACGCAATACACGGCAAACTACGCAATGGAATACGGTAAAGATTTATTCGCAATACCGTACGGGGTTGGCGTAGAGTCGGGTAGTGGGTGTAACGACCTAATCAAGCGAGGGGCAAGTTTAGTTGATAGCCCGACGGATATTTTGAGTTTTTATAATTTAGAGAATAAACGAGCCGTAAAGATAAACTTCACTACTGAAGAACAAGCAATAATAACCGTGCTTAAAGACGGCGAGATGCATATACAAAAATTATGCGATAAGTTAAACAAACAAGTCTACGAACTATCGCCTTTACTTTCAGGGTTAGAAATTAAAGGCGTTGTAAACAGGAACGGAGCAAACGTTTTCGGGTTAACCGAAATAGCAACGGAGGAATAAATGCAATTAATAATAGTCGAATCACCTCACAAAGCAAAAACGATAGAGAAATTTCTTAAAGGGAATTACAAGGTAGAGGCTTCAAAAGGACACGTAAGAGATTTACCCGTAAACTATATGGGTATTAACGTCGCTAATAATTTTGAACCACACTACGTTATTGCACCCGAAAAGAAAGCAGATATAAAACGCTTAACGGATGCTGCTGCAAAAGCCGATAATGTATATTTGGCAACCGACCCGGATAGAGAAGGGGAAGCAATATCTTGGCACTTAGCAGAAGTTTTAGGGCTTGATGAAAACCAAGCGAATAGAATAGAGTTTAACGAAATTTCCGAAACGGCAGTAAAAAAGGCTTTGTCTAACCCAAGAAAAATAGATAAAAACCTAGTAGACGCTCAACAAGCAAGGCGTGTTCTTGACCGTATAGTAGGTTATAGTATATCCCCTGCGGCAAGCAGTAGACTTAACGATAACTTGTCAGCCGGTAGAGTTCAATCGGTAGCACTCAAAATGGTTGTTGATAGAGAGAGGGAAATTCAGGCTTTTAAACCCCAAGAATACTGGAATTTAAAAGCCGAAGTTAAACCGGAAGATAAAAATTCTTTCAAAGTTCTCTTGGTTGAAAAGAACGGAAAAAAATATAAACCCTCATCAGCAGACGAGGCTAACGCAGTAGAACAAGAACTTAAAGTTTCACCGTTTTTCGTTAAGAGTGTAAAGCGTGCAATAATGAAATCGCATGCACCTGCGCCGTTTATTACTAGTACCTTGCAACAAGACGGGTCTATGAAACTTAATATGACAGCCCCTCAAGTAATGCAAATTGCTCAACGCCTTTACGAAGGTGTAGAAACCAAAAACGGGCATATCGCTCTCATAACCTATATGAGAACGGACTCTGTAAGAATTTCAGCAGAAGCACAAAAAAGTGCGCTTAATTATATAGAAAGCGTTTACGGAAAGGAATACGTTCCGTCTAAACCGAATTTTTATCGTTCCAAGAAAGACGCTCAAGATGCTCACGAAGCAATTCGTCCTATCGATATTCGTCGTACGCCTGAAAGCGTAAAAGATATTCTTGATAAAAATCAATATAACTTGTATAAACTTATATTCGACCGTTTCGTAGCGTCGCAAATGGCAGAAGCAAAATACGATAGTGTAGCAGTGGAAGTTACGGCGTCTGATTATTTGTTTAAGACGAGTGGTAGAACGTTAGTATTTAAAGGATATACGGCAGTTTACGACGATACTAAAAAAGAAGAAGATGAAGAAAGTGGTAACGCATTGTTGCCTGCTTTAAGCGACAGCGAAACACTTGCTCTTAAAAATATTACTAACGAACAAAAGTTTACAAAACCCCCACAACGTTATACCGAAGCAACGCTTATTAAGTATATGGAAGATAAGGGGATAGGTAGACCGTCTACTTACGCAACCATAATGGCAAAACTTTCGGATAAAAAGCGTGAGTACGTAAGAAAGGAAAAGAAATATTTAGTTCCTAACGAAGTTAGTTACGGATTAATAGATTTTCTCGTTAAATATTTCCCCGATATAATGGATATTTCTTTCACGGCAAGAATGGAAGATCAATTAGACAATATCGGCGAAGGTGGAAAAGACTGGAAGAAACTCATTGCTGATTTCTATACCCCGTTTGAAAATCAAATAAAAAATTCAAGGGTAACCGAAGTTCTTTGCGAAAAATGTGGCTCGCCCATGATAATCAATAGTGGTAAATACGGTAATTATTACGCTTGTTCAAACTATCCAACTTGCCAAAACATCAAAGCAGTTAACGAAAAGGTAGTTATTCCAACCGATAGAATTTGCGAAAAATGTGGTGGAATAATGGTAGAAAGAGAAGGCAAATACGGCAAATTTCTTGCTTGCGATAAGTGGCCTAAATGTAAGAACACCATTAGCCTTTCTGAAAACGTAGGCGTTTGCCCCGAATGTGGAAAACCCACTAAAAAGATGACGAGTAAGGGTGGAAAAGTTTTCTACGGTTGCTCACAATTTCCAAACTGTAAGTTTATGAGTTGGGATTTACCTACGGGCGAAACTTGTCCTAAATGTGGTAAATATCTTATAGAGATAGACGGCAAGGTTAAATGTTCTGATAAAAAATGTGATTTTGAAAAATAAAAATGCAAAAAGTTAAAGTAATCGGTGGTGGACTTGCAGGTGCAGAATGTGCTTACTATTTAGCAAGACACGGCGTTCAAGTTCAATTATACGATATAAAACCTAATAAATTTACGCCTGCGCATAAAAGCAAAGGCTATGCAGAACTCGTTTGTTCTAACTCACTCAAGAGTAACGACGTTTACGGTAACGCCGCAGGGTTGTTAAAAGAAGAACTTCGTATGCTCGGCTCAATAGTAGTTGAAGCAGGGGACAAAACTCGTGTTCCGGCAGGCAACGCTTTGGCTGTTGATAGAGAAAAATTTTCCGATTATATTACGGAAAAACTTTTAAAAGAGCCTAATATAACGCATATATCTCAAGAAATAGAAGATATTGACCTTGACGAATATACCGTTATAGCAAGTGGTCCACTTACGACGGATGCTTTATCTGAAAACCTTAAAAAATACGTTGGTGGTGGGTTAGCGTTTTACGATGCGTCTGCCCCCGTAGTTGATTTTGAAAGTATTGATATGGAAAACGCCTTTTTCGGCGATCGTTGGGATAAAGGTAACGGTGACCATATTAATTGTCCTATGGATAAAGAACAATATCTTGAGTTTATGGATGCGCTATTATCGGCGCAACGTGCTGAATTGCACGGCTTTGAAAATACTGCCGTGTTTGAAGGGTGTATGCCTATAGAAGTTATGGCTACTAGGGGTACGGATACTTTAAGATTTGGTCCACTTAAACCGGCAGGGCTTACTAATCCTAAAACGGGAAGATGGCCTTATGCGTGTTTGCAACTTCGTAAAGAAGATGCAGAAGGCAAAATGTACAATCTAATAGGTTTTCAAACCAACCTATTATGGGGGGAACAAAAAAGAGTTTTCTCAATAATTCCTGCCCTTAAAAACGCCGAATATTTAAGATACGGCGTAATGCACAGAAACACCTTTATCAATTCACCAAAAGTTCTTAATCCCGACTATTCGTTAAAAGATTATCCTAAAATATTTTTTGCAGGGCAAATAACGGGTGTAGAAGGATACGTAGAGAGTGCTGGTAGTGGTTTAATGTGTGGAATATATTTGTTGAGAAAATTGCAAGGTAAGGACCAAATTTTAGTTTCCGAAAAAACGGTGCTAGGTTCTCTTGCAAGATATATAACGACGGAAAATAAAGATTTTCAACCAATGAACGCCAACTTCGGCGTGTTGCCATCGCCCGATAGAATAATAAGGGATAAGGCTGAAAAGAAAAGATACGTGGCTGAAAGAAGTTTAAAAATGATTGAAGAATTTATTAAGGAGATTTCATTATGACGGAATTTATGGGGACAACCATTTGCGCCGTAAAGAAAAACGGAATGACGGCGATTGCAGGTGACGGACAAGTTACTATGGGACAATCGGTAATATTTAAAAACACGGCTAAAAAAGTAAGAAGAATATATAACGGCAAGGTAATCGTAGGCTTTGCAGGCTCTGTTTCAGATGCTTTTACCCTTTCAGAACGCTTTGAAGAAATGCTTAACAAATATTCAGGCAACCTTATGAGAAGCGCTGTAGAACTTGCAGAACTTTGGAGAAACGATAAGGTAGGCAGAAAACTTGAAGCAATGCTTATTACTGCCGATAAAGACACCTTGCTCGTCGTTTCGGGTTCGGGCGAAGTAATGACTGCAGACGACGGGGTTTGTGCTATCGGTAGTGGTGGTAATTACGCTTTGGCTGCGGCTCGTGCACTTTCAGAAGAATCCGATTACACGGCAGAACAAATTGCAAAAAAAGCACTTA
>JAZOMV010000016.1:0-21351 GCA_045654165.1 Christensenellaceae bacterium | reverse complement strand
ATTTAAGCAAGGTTTTAACAATACCTTTTCCAACGTCTGTATGTAACGTAAAGATTAATGGAATTTGAGTTTTATAAACGTCCCACAAGGTTGCAAAATCTGAATAAAAAATTTGTTTTTCATCCCATAAAAAACTTTCATTTTTCCACCCACAAGGTTTTATTAACGAGTGATAATAATTAGAATAAAAAATCTCTCTATCTATTTTAGAAACGCCGTGTAATTCTATATTACTTAATCTTTCTAACCAAGATTTTTCTGCTTGGGTTTTTGCCGTTAAAAAGTCAGGCGCATTTAATACCGATTTTTTCGCAAATTCTTCATTTACAAGAGAAAAACCGATTTTTATGTTTGCTACTTTTTTATTAACATTAAACAAACACCCAAACGTTTTTTCGTTTTTTTCTATAAGCAATTCTTTATCAAAAACTATTTTATTATCAACCCATAACTTTGGCAAACTTTCCCCTAATATACAATAATAAAGTTTAACGCCTTGCATCAAAACGTATCCAACGACACTAAAATCATCAATTCGCATTAGAGTTTGTTCTGAATAACTAAATACTTTTTCATCCCAAGCCTGTTTCAACCCGTCGTTAGAAATATCTACGGCTATATTAAAAGGCTTATTAGCTAATGACTTATATTTATGAATTGCAACTTTATCGCAAACCGTTAATTGGGCTAAAATATTATCTTGTTTTAATCTACACGAATAATAACCTGGCAAAGCCTTTTCATTATCTATATCTTTTAAGCTAGAAATACAACTCAAATCACCATTAAAAGGTACGGTTACTAGGTAGTTATAATAAAACCCAAATGCACCACTACCACTATGCGTAAAATGAGAAAAGCCCACAAGTTTTTCCCCATTAAAAAAACTTTCAGGTTCTTCACCACCATTACGTTTAAAACTACCGTAGCCTGATGAATAGCCACCACTATAAGGCGAACAAGACACGCTTCCAAACGGCAAACATGCCCCTGGCGAAGTATTACCTGCCTTTCCCTTTAACAGATTCCATTTTGAAAACAAACTATTTTCAGTAGGTCTTACGCTTCCACGAGAGCCTTGAAACACGTTTACTTTTAATTTATTCTTTATCATTAAATATATCCTTAATCCTATAAACGACTAAAATTTTTCTTCAACAAACATTCTAAAAAAGTCTGCACAATCTTTTATCCAACCACTAACTTTGGGCACGCCATACGCAAACGAATTAACTTCTTCACTACCATTTGATAAACCATGAGCACCAAGTGGATAAATATGTAATTCGTATAAAACCTTTGCTTTATCTAAAGCAAGCGCATACTTAAGCGTGTTTTCAGGTGGAACAATTTTATCTTGCGAAGTGCACCATAAAAATGTTGGTGGGGTATTTGACGTTACTTTTTCGTCTAAATTAATATCTTTTATCAAAGAAAGTTTTTCACTATCCGAATATCCTTGTAAAAGGTTGTCAAACGACCCCGTATGCCCATAATTATATGATATAACAGGATAGGCTAATCCAACGGCAGTAGGTTTGCAATCAAGATCAACCTTTGAAAAATTTTTTATTTTAGAATATGCTACCGAAAGATTTCCGGCTAGATGTCCACCGGCTGAAAAACCTATGACAAAAATTTCTTTTTCGTTTACGTTTAATTCTTGTGCATGTTTACGAATATAGTCAACCGTTGCCGATAATTCTAGTAATTGTTCGGGGTATCTTGCTGATTGAGGGGCACATAAATAATTAAGAATAAACGTTTGAAACCCTAACGCCATAAAAGCGTTGGAAATAGGTTCGCCTTCTCTTTTACTTACATGCCAATATCCACCACCTGGAACAATTACAACGGCAGGGCGCTTCCAACTTGTTTCTTCTTGGAAAGGACGATCCGTTAACAAACAAGCAACTTCACCACCTTGTAAAAAATCATATTCATTTTTTAAGAATACCGTATAAGCTTTCATTTTTACAAACCTTTTTCAACTAAAACGTAACGACCGTTTTTTTGCGATTTAATTTGATAATCTTTAATAAAATTCAAATTGATTTTATAAGAAGTTTTTATTTTAAGAAGAATAGACTTTTTTCTTTTTTTCCAAGTCAATTTTATATTCTCACCACTAAAAGACGTAGATATAGAAACTTTTTTAAGGTCTTCAACAAAACATGGCGAAATAAAAACTTCTTTTGTTTTTACGTCAACAGAATTAATACCGACAACGTATTTAATAATACTAGCCAAAATATGACCATACCAATGATGGTTTAGCCCTAATGGTTTTCCACCATCTTTTCTAACAAAATTACCTTCTTGATAATCTAAAAAACTTTCAGGCATAGAAGTCATACCCTTTTTAACGTAGTACAAATATCCCGAATAATTTTCAGATAAAAACAAACGATAAGCAAACTCGGTTTCATTATGAGATGCAAGCACGTCAAAAAGTTTTCTATAACCTAAAACGCCCATTTTTATTGCGTTATTTTTCTTTAACAATTCAATAAGATTTGCAAAGGCTTTATTCTCTTTTTCACCATCAAATATTTTTGCAGAAACCAGCATAGTTTGTCCCGTTTGAGTAAAAGGAACAACTTTGCAATCCGAATCGGTTCTATAAGTTAAAAACGCTTGTTTTAATTCATCTCTTAAATTTTTTGCATACAAACAAAAATCTTTATCATCAATTTCTTTTGCAAGAAACTCTGCTTTTTCCAACAATTCAATCGTTTTTAGGCTATCGGTAACTTCGTTAGGCGTTGTGTGTGCACTACTTTCGTTTGTAAAAGTTTCTTCACGATCGCCTAAACCATAAGAAATTAAGCCTTTTTCGTTTCTTTTATTTGATAAATAATTAAAATATTTTTTTATAGAAGGCAAAAAGTCAATAATAACTTGTTTGTTCCCGTCTTTTTTGTATAATTGATAAACTAACTCTATAAGAGCACCATCCCAGTTCGGCCCACTTTCGCCACTAGAAAATCCCCATTCTGTAGTTGGCACAATTCTAGGTAGCCTACCATCTTCTTTTTGAGTTTTACAAATACAATATAACCACTCTTTTAAGTAATTAGAATAGTCTGCCGAAATAAGCATTTGTTCGGCAGAAAGCATTGCATCACCCGTCCACCCGTTTTTCTCTCTATGAGGGCAATCGGTAGGATAATAAAAAAAGTTAGATTGATTAGAATTTATAACCATTGAAAATAATTTTTCTAATCTTTTATCCGAAAAAGAATAACTCAAATTATTTTTTGCAGAAGAAGATAAAACCAACATTTTTAGCGCTGTTTTTTTCACTTGTTCATGCGTTAACCCCTCAACGTACACGTATCTAAATCCGTGATAAGTAAATGATGGCTCGTAGACGTTTAATCCATCTTTGGTTATATATTCGTCAAGTTGCCAGTACCTTTCTCTAGTACGCTTACCAAAAGAAATATTATCCGTACAAATTTCATTATTTTGAAATATTTCAAAATGATACAACGAAATTTTTTGCCCAGCGTTAGCGCGAATTTTTAAGCGACAAACACCGGCAGTATTTAAACCAAAATCAAAAACGTATCCGTTTTTATACGCAAATATTTTAACAGGTGTAATTTCTTTTTTAATGGCTACGCTCAAATGAGAAGCATCTCTAGTTTCACCTTTCGGACAATCGGCAAAAATAACGTTTTTCCATTTATAATTATTTTCCAACCTAACGTCGTAACGTTCACCTGCCCACAAATCGTCAAAAGTTATAGGATATTCACGCCATTGAAACTTTTCGTCTGCTTCAAATAATAGTTTATCATCATTAAACAACGCAAGAGCAAGTTTAGGTGAAGATGCCCATAGTGCTTTATCAAAACCAAAAATTTCCCCACCTATACCATTTTGTAGTCCGTTACCTAATAAAACTTCTAAAACGTTTTTCCCTTTAATTAAAAATTTATCAATATTATAAGCGTCGTAATATAAAACCTGGTCAGGATTAGATATATAAGGCGCAAACTTACCTTTCGTTATTTCCTTACCATTTAAAAAAAGGCGATAAAAGCCAAGACCACATATAACTATACGTGATTTGGCTTTTTTTAACACTTCAAACTCTCTTCTAAAAAGAGGAGCATTAACGTGCTTATCGTATTGATTTTTTTCAGTCGTTGCACAAATAAATTGCTTGGAAAAAAACATTTTCCCACCTCTTAAATCTACATTATAGGCAAGTTAGATGATATATTCCAATACTTATTAAAACCAGAAAAATCTACTTTCCCTTTATTAAAAGCATCAATCAATTCGTCATTTGACAAAAATTTAACACCAGCCGTTCTATTAATTGCTTCGTAATTTTTATTATATTGACTAGTACCCATTCCACAAACGGAACCGTTACCTATCGCAAAACTGTTTTTTAAAACCAACTGCGCATACGCTCTACCTAAAACCATACCATTACCACCGGCAACAAAATTTTCCGTGTATATAATAGAATTAGAATAAATTACTTTTCCACCGAAAACAAAGGCTACTGCACCACCACAATCCCATTGTCCAGGTTTAAGATTAACGGTAACGTAAGTGTTATCAATAATAGTTTCGCCACCTTGATTACGGTATAAGAAAACACCACTTGACGCTTTTTCTAACGTAGCATTTTTAATAGCAACGTTTTTAATTGTTGCACCGTCAGTATTATAAAACAATCCTGTGCTAGTCTTAAATTTGATATTAGATATAGTATGCCCTAAACCATTGAAAACGCCCTTAAATGCTTTATTGTGTGAATTTACATAGTCTATATTAGAAAGGTCGTTTGCAAGCGCAATATACCCGTCTGTAAGGGTTGTAATATTCAACAAACCTTGATTATCATAAACAACAAAATCGGCGGCAATTATTGAAACTTGAACACCTACAGTTTTATCTTTATCATAGATAACGCAAGTATGTTCGCCCGACTTAAATAAAGAAGTTTTAATTTGATTATTTTCAACTACATAGTCTTTGGCATTAGACAAATTACTTATAACGCCTATTTCCGACTTACCTAAAACCTCTTGAGCATTAAAAGTTTGCATCTCATTTTGTTTGTCAACAATAATGTCGTTGTTAGACGTGAGTACGGGAACGCTTACTTTTACGGGAAGTTTTATCGTGTTTAACGTTTCACCGTCGCCAAAATTATAAGTACCTACGACGTAAGTTTCACCTAACGCAACTGCGTGTAAATAGTTGTTTTCATCAACAAAAGCAACGTTTTGATCAACAACGTTCCATTGTATTTCAGCATTTTCAATAATATTGCCGTTTTCATAAACTAAAACTTTTAATTCCGTATTAGTTTCAAACGCCACACCCTTGACGTTATCGGAAACGTACAATAAATACGAACTCTTTAATGGATGTATCCCTTTATTGTCGTTTACAGCACAGTTAAACTCTGCACTAGCCACTTCTTTAGAGTTTACATAGGCTTTGGCAGTAATTTTAGCTTGACCTATCTTTTCACCTTTAAGTTTTCCGTTATTAACGGAAACAAATTCTGAATTAGAACTGTTAAAACTAATGACTGAAGATACTTCTTCACCGTTTAACTTTAAGGTTAAATTAGGCGTATATTCATACCCTACTAAAAGGGCTATATCTTCAACTAAAAGTGTGTAAACTTTTTTAGTTGGTTCTTGCGAACCTTTGTCTTTATTTGTATTATTACAACCAGTTGAGATTACCGAAAAAAGCAAAACGCAAGATAAGATAATAGAAAATATTATATTACTTCTTTTAATCATTTTACACACCCCAACTCATAAGAATTTTATCAATGGTGTTACTTGCCCCGTCTGCAGTACCTGTAATACCAAGACGCGCGCAGTCTTCTTTAAACGTAAGTTTCATATCCAAAACATAATCTTCAGCATAATCGTCCTTGTAAAGTTCAACCATTAAATAATAGAGAGAAACACGTTCCATTGTGATACGATCATAGTAGTTTTGATAAAGTTGTTCATCTACACGCTTATAGTGTTCTATAGAACCAAGTGCGTCGTTAACGAAACCAAGCCATTGATCAAGCATATTCTTGGGCCAATAACGTTTATCGTTTAATGGCATATATACGGAAAGTCCTGCAGAATAAACGTTTTCTATAGTGTATCTTGCGTGAACACGATAACTTTTATAAAAATTCATCATTTCGTCTGATGCTTCGCCGAAATAATTAGCAAAAAATTGTTCGGTCAATTCTCCAACGTCATAATTAACGTTCCAAGAAAGTTTGGCAATAAGATAGCTTTTTAAGATATGCCAAGCCGTTGCACCACCCGATTGAGTTCTTTGACCTAAATTACTTATATAATATCCACCAGATTTTGCACCTAATTGATAAAAACCTTGAAAATGGTCAAAAAACGCTGATGGCGTTAAATAATATTTATAGTTAGTACAATATGCATAGAAACTCATTTCTTTTGCAATAGCCATCCAACCCATAAATTGATCGTAAAAATCTTTATTTACGTCATCAAAAATAGTGTAATTATAGTTGATTTCCAAAGGTGCATACCAAGGAATTACCCTATCGTTACAAACAACGTCTTTAGAATTAGGTTCCCAAACACCCTTACTTTCGTTATAAGATGCCGGTGGCAACAAAGTAATGCCGTAAGACAAAACGGAAACTCTATAATCACGTGCATAAGGCAAGCCTTCTTCCGTTTCCAACCAAGCGTCTAACCTTTCAACAAGATCGTTTGCAAAGAGAATAACACTTGCCGAATCTGCACCGTAAGTATTTTTACACGTAGTACAAGCCGTACAATTACACCAAGTAATACCGTCCGAATGCCCAAGTCTAAAGAAATATCCGTCGTCAGTCATAAAATATGCTTTAGCAATTTCAAACATTTCATTAACCATTGCTTGATATTCAACTTCGTTACCACGGGCAGTATAGCAAAGTTGAGCGCCATCTAAAGCATACCAGTATGGATGAGAATCCTTATATCCTACTTCGCCTAAAATATTTGTGCCACCCGTTAAATTCGCAACGTCTGCACTTGTTCTTGGTAAATAAAGAAATGCAGTATGCGCTGAATTAGAGCCTATGGCATAATTTTCCCCTCTACCAAAACCCATTCTCCACTCTGTAGGTGAATTGTTAAAAACGTGCGAATCGTAACTAGCCCTAAAGGTATAATCAGGAACGTCAATCACCGAAAAATCTTTTAAGGTTACGTCTTTTACGTTTGTGTCAATATGATAAGCAATGTTACTATAACAATCGTAGTTAAACTCAATATTTAAGTATCCGTACACACCGAAAACAGTTGCTTCAGCGTAGTCCCCAAAAATAAAGATACTGCTACCAACGGTTTCTATCATATACCCATCGTGTTCAAGACTTTTGTTTTTAGTTGAAAGATTTTCTGCCGTTGCAAGCGCTTGCATATAATAAGCGTTCTTACCTAAACAAATTACTTTTTCCGATCCACTATATAAGATTTGATCGTCGGTTATAAAAGGTAAATTAACCCCCGTCGCTTCTTCAAAGAAAAGAATTAATTCATCTTTGGCGAGAATTTCTAAAGTATTAGCATCTTTTGAAATAACAATTTTATAATCACTAAGTGAATTTTGAACAACGTATTCGTTGGTTTCAGTATAATCAAAAACGTGAACGCCATCAGTAAAAATGCTTTTATTCATTTTAACCGAGCCGTTTTTATTAGAATTATTACACCCAACTGAAGAAATAAGCACGATAAAACAAAGTATAATAGAAAGAACTTTTTTAATATTTTTCATATCTACCCTCCTTATTTAACCGTAAAAGTGTAACTAGCAATAGAGATGTTTTCATCTAAATCACAAGCGTAATAATTAACCGTATAAACACCGTATTGAACGGGGCTATAGGTTGCGCCGTTCTTAACGATTTCCGTAGTCCAATCAGGACAAACGATAACAACGTAAACGGTAATTTTGCTTGACAACGTTATATTATCAACAACCTTTGCTTTTTGAAGTTTGATAGTGTTTCCTGCTTTAACCACAACGTTTTTTGTGGAAATATTGAAAACGGGCCCTTCTTTGTTAACGATATATATTGAATATGCAAAAGTTTCGCTATTGCCAAAAGTATCACTAACAACCATATATACGTCGTATCTACCGTTTTCACTAGCAATGAAAGAATACGTTTTAGTATAATCGGTATCCGTATCCATAATTTCACCATCAACAGTTGTAACAAAATTACCACTAGGCGCTAAAGTGTAATATTGTACCGTGAAATTAGGATCTAATATATCAGCAACGTAAATACGATCAAGTTCAATAACGTCGCCTAACGATCCTTCGCCTTTCATATATGGCGAAAATACTATAAATGGACGAGCCCCGTCGCCAAGTTCATTTGAAAAAGTTTGATTATCTATATTATATACGTATATAGTAGAATAACCAGATACCCCTGTAAACACGAATTTTACTGTAATAAATTCACTAATAAAGCCATAAAACGGATTACCGGAAAGGGTTTTATTAATCTCAACGTTATCAGAGCCACCCATATTCGCTAAACGAGTTTTGTTATCGTATTCAAAATTGATTGAAGATGCGTTATGAAAGCCCGAAGATGCAATGACAAAATCTTCGTTATTTATAACAAATTCAGCAAAATCCCCGTCTTTAACGTAAGATAATTTTATTTGAATATCTTTATTATCAAAATCAGTAAGATAAATATCAAGTGCCGAAAAATCATTTTTATCAGCATCAATTCCCAAGGTCATAGACAATTTTCTTGACAAAACAGAGTTGATAAAATCCGAATACGCCCCGTCTGTTAAAGTACTTAAAGTAATTCCATAACTTAATGCTTTCACACCAACGTTTTCACCCTGAAAATATTTGGTCATATCCATTTCGCCATTAAAGTTTACGTCTACAACACTAGCGTAAAACTCTTTTTTAGCAACGTAACCCGACATACTTGCTTCATAACTAATTAATATATCACCTTCAACAGTCGGCGTAAATTCACCATTATTTATAATAGTAACGTTATCTGAAGAAAGATATTGTAAAGTTATCTTTGGTTGTATCGTATAGCAAGTATTATTACGATACACCTTGCAATCAACGGTAGGCAAAAAATAAGGAACACCAACTATAAAATAAGACGGCAAAGATATTTCCGAAGTGAATATAGGCGTTTGATTTTCTTCTACGTTAATAGTATAACTTAACGTTCCCGTTTCGTTATAATCCGAATAAACGTATTGAATAGTATATTCACCAACATATTCAGGAACAAAAACACCATTTTCTATAACGTAAACTGCATCATCACAAATTGCACTTGCTAGAACGTTAGTTTCACCGATAGCATTTTGTATTATAATATCGCAAACTTTTACTTCACGACCAACGTAATAGGTATTATCTTCTTCTACAACACTTGCCGTTAAGGGTGCTTTATCTTGACAAACAACGTCAAAAATCATAGTAGATATATTATTAAAGCAGTCAACAGCCGTGTAGCATAAAGTATACACACCGTAAAATCGTGGAATAAAAGCATTATTTTCTATTTGAATTAAAGAACGGTTTTCTGAATAATAATGCGCATACAAGTCAGTTTTTACGGATAATTTATCGCCGTAAACGTCTATAGCAGATACAGATGGTATATCGTAACTTTTATTTAAAACGGCGTTAGGTAAATCTGTACTGAAACCACTTGGCATATCAACCGTGATTTCAGGCGCAATTTTATAATTTATTTTTCCGTTATTTGAATTGTTTGACGCGCTTGCGTTAGCATAAATGGCGCTTACTGCGAAAACCACCGAAAATAAGCAAACTAATGCAAACACTAAACATAAAATTTTCCTTTTAGTATTAGCCATATTTAATCCTTAATAAAAAAGTTTTTCTTATGCGCCCCCAAAAAAGGGAGCGCATAAGCATTTTTGTAAAAGTTTACTTTTACGCGTTAGCGTTTAAGTATTTATCAACGCAACTAGTTAAGAAAGTAGTTAAAGTTTTTGTTGCCGGGTTAAAGGTTGCAAGGTCAGCGTAGAAATTAGCGTTATCCTTATTTATTTTACCAGACGGAGCAATTTGAGCATACGGATTGTTTAAATCCGTTCCTATGCTAATACCGTAAAAATTCTTGAGATTAGCAGTTGCGTTCGTAAAGCCCCATCCAAAAAGTTTTTGATTTACATACGTGCCAGGCATCATAGCAACCACGTCTTCAATATTTATCGTATAAGCGCTGGTTACTCTTTCTGCTATAATACCAGTTCTATATGCGCCACTAGCTTTCGATACTTGTATGAAAACGTTATTTACTGTTAAATTACCTGTTAAACTACCAGCTAAAACTGCGCATTCACCTTTTAACCACACGTTTGTAAACGCTACGTTTCTAACAGTTCCTTGAATACTTTTAAATAATCCTGCATAAGTACCATCACCCTTTCTTGGAATGGTTAAATTCATTATTGCATGATTTCCACCATCAAGCGTCCCTGTAAAAGCGACCGAAGATATCCAGTTTTCAATATTGTTATCGGTCATATATTTAGCGATATCTATATCGTCGGTAAGAATAACCGTTTCGTTACCTTTAAGCGTTAACAAATCGCCTACGTTAGATTGTGCGATTTTCGTGACAGGTAAATATTTTTCAGCGCAAGCGTCAAGGAAAGATGTAAGAGTAGTTTTAGTAGTTGCAAAAGTAGCCAAATCTTTATAGTTAGTTACCGTTGAACCTGCTTTAATTGAACCTTGCGTAATAATATGATAGTTATAATTATCTTTACGAGAGAACCATTCGTCAGCATCATTAATAACGTGAACGTTAGTTAAAGTGCTTGAACCTTTTAACATATAACCAAATAAGTTATACATACTACTTGGAGCTGGGAAATATACGACAACGTCAGTCATATTAACGGCATATTCTTGCGCAGCGTTTGTATGAGTAATAGCACCACTATAGTTATTTTTGCCCTTAAGGCTAATAAATACGTTGCTAATTTGGGTATTACCGTTCGGAGAATCTGCAATTACCGAAGAATTACCACCGGTATAAGCGTCTATAAACGCAACGTTCTTAATAGTACCAGAAACCGTCTTAAAGAAACCAGTACGGTCTATCGTAGTTAAGTTCTTAATTTCATGTCTGTTCCCATCAAAAGTGCCGTTAAATGCAACTGTTGTATTCCAAGTAATTCCGGTAAGATCCACGTCTTCACCAAGAACTACAGTTTCGCTACCAGAAAGTGAAAGCAAATCGCTTACGTTTGATTGCATAATTTTTTTAGCAAGTGTAACTTTAGAACTATAAACTTTTCCACCAACAAAAGCTGAAATTATTGCTTCAGTTTGTCCATCTTCCAATGTAACGCCTGAGAAAGAAATTTTGCCATTAGACCAAGTAGCCGAAATCTTTTCTGCGCCATAGTAAACTTCTAAATCACTTGCATCTTTAACGTCTGAAAGACTATCCATTTCTATAACGCCCGTTTTATCTTGGAAAACGTATCCTTCAACGTCTTCAGTTCTTGCACCAACTTCTACGTAATTAGAAAGGCTTTGGTCTTCACAACCAGCAAGAAGTGCTGCGTTTGCAACTGCTTTCATAGAACGATATCCTGTTTCGCCGTAGGCTTCTAGCGTAATAGGGGTATCTTCGCCTGCTTTGGTTATATCTAAATAAGTTTTAGCAGATAAAGAAAGATTGCAAGCGGCTTGAATCAAGTTACTATCAAGAAGATCTTGAGTCTTGTAAACTACGGTTGCATAGAAAGTAAAGGTATCACTTTCTTCAAAATCAGGCACAGCATTGCCATAATCTTTAATTATAGGCGTTGTTCCGTCGGTTACAACCGAATAAAACTTATAGGTTGCATTTTCGCCGTAAACGGTTTTTACTGCATTCCAATAACTCTTGGTGATAGTTGCCTTAAAACGAATACCAAGTTCATCGGGATAAGTTCTAATGTCTGCACCATCTTCCATGTAAAATTCGGTTGCTACGGGGGCAACTTCATCTGCTTTTGCCACGTTGGTAGTTGAAAAAGCAAATGCAAAAGCAACTAAAGCCAAAATAGCAACAACGGTTGCTAATTTTTTCCTAATGCTTATTTTCATTAGTCATCCCCTCCTAACCATAGTCTTACGTCAAATTCTACGTCATTAGACGCAAAAAGGACGTCTTGCACGCTTAAAATATGTAAGCGTAGTTCTGGTTTAACATAGTTTTTCATAAAACCCTCCTTTTCTTTTAGCGATGTTAACGTTCGCCAAACGTTTTTTATTCTTTTACACCACCCATAGTTACGTTTCCCATAATCTTATTACGGAAAATTATAAATAGGGTTAATATGGGAAGCGCAACAAGTAAACTTGATGCTATTCTCATTGTTGCGTGATCCATTCCGTCTACTTTTTCCATACTCATTTTATAAACGCCGTATGAAAGGGTCGGATAAGATTTCAAGTAAAGAAGAACGTAATTATAATCGTTCCACGCTTCTATAAAACGAATTAAAAAAATCGTAGAAAAAGTTGGCAATACAAGTGGGAACATTATTCTAGTCATAATTGCAAACTCACTAGCGCCATCTAGTTGGGCGGCTTCTGCATAGTCGTTAGATATGCCTTGGAATATTGCATAGAACACCAAGAAATACATACCTAAGAAATTAAACTTCATTATATATTCGCCTAACAACGTTTGATAAAGACCTAAACTTTGCAAAATAACGATATTCGACGGTGTTGAACCTATAATAGGTATAACCATCGTAACGATTACGAAAGTATAAACGATTTTGCTAAAGAAATATGGAAACTTTGAAGTTGCGTACGCTACTATAAAGAAAGAAATACTTGATACAAGCGCACCACCACCTGCTACGACGATAGAGTTAATAGTCATACTATAAAAGTTTGCATAACCTATAGTACCGTCGAACAAGAGTTCGTTATCAATAACGAAACTATTAAATACCTTTACGTAATTCTCAAATGCCCAAACCCACTCTTTTCCGTCAGGGAAATAAATTTTGTGGTTATATACTTGACGAGTGTTTACAGAACTAAACAAGCCAAAAACCAAGAGTGTAAACATTATTAAAGTATAAGCAATCAAGCAAATAAGAATAGTCCAACCAAGAACGCCTAATTTATCTTTAAAATTCTTTTTCATGATCGTTGCCCCCTTATTCGGTCTTAGGCCCAAAATGGGTCAACAAATATCTTACAAGCAAGGTGACAGGAACGGCTATTATGGTCATAATAAAACCAAGCGCAGAAAGTATAGGATAGTTAGTTAAGTTAGCGTCTGCAGTTTTAGAAAACAAGAAATAACCAAAAGTTTGTAATTGCGAGTTAAAACCTGAACCCTTAAATGCGTATCCTGACATTTGGTTTGTAAATAAACCTATCATTGCCGTAATTGTAAAGGTAACAAAAGTCCCCCAAATCATAGGTAAAACGATAAAAAATAGTTCTTGCATGGGTTTTACACCCTCTAATTTACCCGATTCTATAATTGATTCGGATATTCCGGACATTGTGCCGGAATAGAGCAATACTCTTGTACCAAAACTAAAGAATATAGTAAAGAATAGATAATAAAACCTTTCGCTAGAAAGAGTTTTTTCCCAGTAACCTATATCGACAACACCTAATTTTGGCAAAAAATCGTTCATAAAATATTTATAAATAATTACGAAAACCAAGCCTGAAACGATTTGTGGTATATATAAAATAATTTTAAATGCACCACTAAACGGATGTTTCTTAAAGATATAATAAGAAAACAATATTGCAGGGAAAGAACCCAAAGCAAACTCAAATAAAAAAGCAATCAATGAATTTTTAATTACTAAATTTAGCCTAAAATTCGTAAATATAGTGTGTTTACCACTCAAAATTTGCTCAAAATTTTTAAGACCTGCAAATAAATAGTTCCCGTTGCCGTCGTATTCTGTAAAAGCTAGAGTAAACGAACGAATATTTGCGTAGAAATAGAATATTCCTATTTGTATCATCGGCAACAACATAATTGCTATGTAAAATATTAATCTATTCCTTTTTTTTGTTGAAAAACTTTTTTTGACTTGCATTATCCTAGCCTCTATTTTTTATTTCTTATAGATAGAATCCCAATCAGTCTTGTTTATCCACATGCCTTGAAAATAATCTTTTGCCGACTTTTTACCTTGATTTACTGCAGTCCACAAATATATATATCCATCGCCACAATTTGGTGATTGAAAATAAGTAGAAGAAATATCAAGAGAAAGTGCGTTCATGTTAGCCTTAAAAATAGGATTATTAGAAATACATTTTACAAATGAATTTTCTTTCTTGGCATCTAATCTAATTTCTACAACGCTCTTTCCATAACCACTTAAATCATTTACAACCGACGAATAATCGTAGTCAAGTGCTCTTAAAGTGCCGTTAGTTGCTCTTGTAAATTCAACTAATTCAAAATCTGTATAACAAAAAGCAAGGAACTTTTCTGCTAGATCTACTTTTTCTGCTTTGATTTTACTGTTGATAAAAGCATAAGCATTGTAAGAGTCAACAAGAACAGGTGGTTTACCATTACCTTCTGTTACAGTACCAGAATATTGTCTTGGTAAAGGCATAAAGCGTGGATCTTTTTGCGTTGCAAATAATGGATATTTATCCATTCTATCGATAACGCCGTAACTTTCTGCTTCGTTATACCAGTAGCTACCTTCAATCAACATACCTATTTTTTTGCTACCGTCTAACCCACTTTCTAGGAAAGTTTCTTGCGTTGTTGTAAACGCAAAAGAGCCACTTGCAGAATCGTCGTAATAATATGCTTTATCTTTAAAAATCTTGGTAAGCGCTTCTATTGCATAATATAAGCCAGCGGCATTTTTAAGTAAATGTTGATTATTATTAGCTTCACTAATTACAACCTTTTCAACGTTAGGAATATCGCCTGTAAAACTATTTATAACTTCTATTTCCTTTCCGTCGCTATTATAATCAAGATTAATTTTCAAGCCGTCTGCACCTATATAGTTTGCATAAAGAGAACTAAGCATCATATTCGTATAGTGAGTTTGTTCCCCTGACCAAACGATAGGATCGATTGAACTTTTCATCTTATCTAACAATTTATAAAATTCTTGATAACTAGAAGGCAAACCATCATCGTAGTCGCCGTAGATACCGTTAGGGCCACATGATTTTTTAGTATTATCGTTTATAATAAACTTTCTAGTTCCGTCCGCATCCATACTGTCGGAAAAATAAAATCTACCACTCTTAAAAACATACGCATCATAAGTAAGTCCGTCGTAAATTTCGTAGTGTGGAATTGCATAGTACTTATTATTCACCTTTAACGCTTCCACGTCAGAATCATAAAACTTACTTAAAATAGTTTTATTATTATCGTTAGGGTTTACAGTTGTAATTAAACCCGTTATATCACGAACTAAACCTTCTGCAACGTAATCGTAATAAAGCATTTGTTGTGTAAAATAAACTTCGTTCTTTTCCCCACCTATCGTGCCCTTTAATGCTTTACCTTGACAGTCTTTATCAGAATCGGGAATAATTTGAACACCGGTTTTTCCGTTCAATTCATAATCTGAATATTCTTCTTCAAAACGAGTTATAACACCATCTAACCAAGCGTCGCCTACGCCACCGTTGTAGTTACCAACGTACAACTGCGTTCTATTAGGGTCAATCTTGATGTTTGGGTTATTCATTTTACAACCGAACAAACCAAAAGCCGACGTGCAAACTATTGCACTAGCAAGAATTGTACAAATAAGTTTTTTCATAATTCTCTCCTTTTTTATCTTTATATTAGTTTTGAAAACTATTTCAAGTAACTTGAAACACAATTAGTTAAAAAATCCGTAAGCGTTTTTGTCGCTGTGTTGAACGCATTTATATCAGAATAGAAAGTATAACTTGAAGCACCTTTATTAATATTTGGTTGAACGTTTGAAACTGACGCATCTTCATTTGGTAAACCTATACAATGAACGTTTGCCAAAATGCTATAACCACTCAACGCATATCCGAAAATCGCTTCGTTTGAATTTGTATTAGGCATAGAAATCACAACGTCTTGCAACTTAATTGATGCTTGGTTATTATTCAATCTTTCGCAAATAGCGCCCGGTCTTCCCCCCGAAGAAGTTTTAGAAATTTGCATAAACACGTTTTCCACCGTGAAACCACCTGCAGGTTGATAGGTTAAACCACCTGCACCCGTCGCCAAAGTTACGTTTGTAAATGCAACGTTTTTAATTGTTGCACCGTTAATATTCTTAAAGAAACCGTTTGACGCTAAAGAAGTTAAATTTTTGATAGTATGATAATCACCGTCAAAAACACCTGTAAAAGTAACGGTGCTTTCCCAAGAGATACCTGTAAGATCTAAATCTTCTACAAGCAAAATCGTTTCGTTACCCGTTAGAGAAAGTAAATCCGTTACGTTCTTTTGTGATATTTGTAAAACGCTAAAATACTTAACGATACAATCGTCAAGGAAATCCGTCAACGTCTTAGATGCTTTAACAAAGGTTAAAATATCTGAGTAAAAATTATAAGTTGAAGTCTTTGCTATATATCCGTGCCCTGCGTTACATACTGATTCAACTTTGTCAGCTAAACCTATACAATGCACGTTAGTTAATAAAGAAGTACCGGAAATTTGATAACCGTATATAGATGCGTTTGCATTTCTATTAGACATCTTTATTACTACGTTAGTTAAATTTACAGCAATTTGGGTTGTTGTTCTTTCACAAATTGCACCTACTCTACCAAGCGCACTAGTATTAACTACTTCTATAAATACGTTTTCAATGTTTAAAGTACCCGTTGGACGATAAGCAATCGTGCCTGAGGACAAGCCTAAAACCACGTTTACAAATGCAACGTTCTTGATTAACGCATTTTTCACGTCTTTATAAAAACCATTTGTTTCTAAAGTCGTTAAATTCTTAATAGCGTATCCATTACCATCAAGCGTTCCTTCAAATACAACGTTTGTATCCCAAGTTATACCTGAAAGATCTATATCTTCTTGAAGAATTAAAGTGCCTTTGGGTGCAGATTTCAATAAATCTTTGTTATTATTAGTTATATTTACTTCGCCTATTTCGATAGGAATAGAATAATATATTTTTTCACCATTATCTTTTTCAAATACAATTTCAACTGAATTAACCTTATATCCTTCAATTTGAGATATAGGAATTAAAACTTTAGAATTAGCAAAAGTCGCGTTAGAAATCGTTTTACCATAAATAAACGTTTTAGCAACGTTTTCAACATCAAATTCTATTTCAGTTTTTTCGGCAAGAATCACGTCAAAATAATTCAATTTATCTTTAGCAATAGGCTTAATAGTTTCAATAAGGTTAATTGAAGAACAAGCAGAATTGTCTACTTCTAAAGTTTTAGAATTACCACAAAGATTAAGATTAGATATAAAACTAGAAGCATTATCATTAGGCATATTAACAATGCCGTCTGCACTACCCACGAACGCACCTTTACCTAAAGAAGTATCGCTTGCGTAAACGTGTAGGTTGCAATTTTTCACGGTAACCGAACTATTTCTATAAATAAGCCCTACTAAGCCACCACAATTCAAACCGTCAAGAACTATATCACCTGAAACGTTATCAATTTCAACAATAGCGTTTTCTTGAATACTACCAGCAAGAGCACCGATAGAAGTATTTTCGCCCGAAATATACGCATTAACAAAATTAATATTTGAAATTTTTGCCCCATTACCTAAAACGCTAAACAATCCACAATTCGTAGGTGCAAAGTTTTCAATAGTCTTACCATTACCATCAAATACACCTTTGAATACTACTTTGCTTTCATAATTCCACGTAACGCCAGACAAATCTAAATCTTCCGTCAAACGATATTGCCCGTCAGTAGCAGTAAGCAAATCTTCTAATTCAGATGCAGATGAAATTAGAGCCGTCCAAATACAAATGGGAACTTGTAATAAAATTTTATCCGTTTCAAAAACCAAAGTAACGTCCCCAACAAACCCTGTAGACGAAATATCTACCTTTCCATTAGAAACAGTTGCGTCATTATTCAAAACACCATCCGTTAGATATACTTTAGAAATAGAAACTTGCAAACTTTCAAAAAATTCAGAAGTATCAATAGGCAAGGTTTTAACCACGTCTACACTATTGCTTAAAACAGACGCAACAGGATTAACGTTAACCATTACTATTGCTTTAACCGAAACCCCGTCTTCACCAACGTAAGTAGCAACAATTTCCGTACTACCTGAAGAAACGGCAGTAATTACACCGTCTTCTACGATTGCAACGTTTTCATTTTTAGAAGACCAGGAAACAATAGCGTCGTTCTTTAAAGTTTGTTTTTCTTTAACAGTTGCCAAAACGGTTGAAGTATTGACAAAAGTTTCACCATTATATTCGCCTAGTGCAAAAATATTAACGGCGTCTTTATTAAGAGCGATTTCCCCACTAGGTATTACGGTTACGTTTACGATAACACCCGTAGTTTTCCCAAAGAAAGTTGCATTAACAAAAACTTCTGTTTCACCTATAGAATTTGCCGTTATCACACCGTCAGTCGAAACTGTTACGATTTCTACGCTAGAACTTTCAAAATCAAAACTAGCATTTGAAACATTTTTACCATTATAAGTAAGCGTAGGTGTTAAATAGCAGGTATCATCTACGTACATAGAAACTTGCAAATTATCCACGGAAACACCTAACAAAGAAGCGTTTACGTCGTTAACGGTAAGCAATAAACTATCACTAACTTTACCAGCCGTTGCTGTAACGGTTGTTTGTCCTTGCTTTAATGCAACGATCACACCGTCGGTAAGAGACGCAACGGTTGGATCACTAACAGACCAAACAATTTCTTTTTTACCATTATATAAATAAGTTAATTCTTGCTCGTCAAGAATATCCATAACCAAAACTTCGTTATCTAAAACAAGTTCAGTTTTATCGCTAGGATTATTATTACAAGCAATTAACCCTAAAACTGAAGTCAATAAACACGTTAAAGTTATCAACCATTTTAACACTTTTTTCACACCTTTACCTCCTATGCAATATATGCCTAATAATATAATAAACTATACACAAAAAAAAAGTCTTGCTTATTTTAGTTAAAAAAATGTGATTTTTACCAATTTGAAAAAAGGTTGACATTTTTAAAAGCATAATATATACTATTGTAAAAGGTTGAAAAAAGGGGTGTTTTTAATGAAAAAAGGTAAAAAACTGCTTGAAACCGAACACAAAATGTATAAAGTGAGTTTCAACAAACCAAAAACGGGCGTGGATTATCACTGGTCTTATGACAACGAATCTACTAAACACGAACACGATTTCTATGAATTTGTTATTATTACCGACGGTAAAATGCGCCATTTTCACAACTCAAATAATTATATAATATCTAAGGGAACTTTCTTTTTAATCAAGCCTAAAGAATATCATCAATTCGTTTCTATAGACGATATACCAGCAAAACAAATTTGCTTTTCTATAACCCCTGAAACCCTTGAAAAAATCACGGCGACGTTATGGCAAAACGACGTAATGAATCTTCTAAACCAAAATATCCCTAGTTCTATTCTGCCTAAAAAAATTTATACGAACGTTTTTAATATAGTAGATCGCATCAATCAATGCCCACCTAATTCTCAAACGATTTACGTATTAATAAAAACTATTATTATTGAATTATTATCATATTTAATTGATAACTTAGAAACGAACGATAATTTAACAAACAAGAAAAATCCCCCAGAGTGGCTTACAAATTTCTTAAAAAAACTAAACGATCCTGAAATTTTCACAATGAAATTAAAGGATATATATCCCCTAGCCCCGTATTCACAATCAATGCTAAACGTTTATTTCAACGAATACGTAGGCATGACATTAATCACCTATATTACCAAACTTAAAATGAGTTATGCTTGTAACCTTTTACAATATACAGATGATTCACCATTAGATATCAGTTGTAAACTTAATTACGATAGTTTAAGTCATTTTAATAGAATTTTCAAAAAATTCACAGGTAGAAGTCCCATAACTTATAAAAAATCAATAAAGAAATCATAAAAAAAGGCTGTGCAAATCGCTTGATTTACACAGCCTTTAAAATTTTCAATATAAACAAAAAGAATAATCTTTACATCCCTTTAATTTTAATTAAATAGGTAGAGTAAAGTTCTATATTCAAATAACTTGCAAATTTGTTTGCAGTAAATATTTCTTCTCTAACGATATTAGGGTCATTAATTCTTAAATCCGCAATAAGGTCGTAATCATCCGAATTTAACGGATGTTTGGAAACAGTTGCTGCTTTATAAGTTGTTTCATCCTTTAATCTTTTTACTAGTTCGTTAAGATTATCGTTGTAGTTGCCGACAGTAAAATCTATATATGGCACCGAATCTAAATACGCAGGCGTTTTGGCTTTTTCTTTTAAGATAGGTACAATACTTTTGTCGTCCTTAAAAAAGCGAGTATGTAACAGTTTTGTTTCTTTTCCCACGCCTCCAATATAATTTTCTGCTTTATATGTATAATCGGGCGTAATAACTACAATTATTTTGTCACTTTTGGTAATACCATCAACTATCATAGTATCTAATTCGCCATCACCACGAATTGTATCACATGTAGCTTCAAATCCATATTTTGAACGCAAATCATTGGTTAATTTTGCTACCCATTTTTTATGTTCTTCATTATCCCAAGAATAAGAAGTAAATATTTTTTTAGGCATATTTTTCTCCTATAGTGATTTTACCACAGTAAACATGACAAATTTTGTCATATTTGTAAATTCATCAGTCGTTTATTTCTTCGTAATAGTAAGAGTAGTCAACGCCTTTCATGAAGACTTCTCTATCGTTAATCTTGTCCGTCAATGCGTTTGATAAAAGTTCTTTAAGCATCGTGCTATCAACTATACTTTTACGCATTGCATCTAAATAATCTTTTTTATCAATTTTAGACCAATCAACGCATTTGCCTAAATTTTTCTTAAAAATCAAGTCAAGCCAAATTCTTGTACTTCTTCCGTTCCCCTCCATGAAAGGATGTGCAATATTCATTTCAACGTATTTTGCAACAATTTCTTCAAAGGTGTTTTCTAGCATTTTTTCTATATTTTTAAGATTGTCTTGTAAATACATAGAAGGTGCGAAAGCAAATCCACCTTTTGCAATATTGATTGTTCTTATTTGACCAGCAAAGTTATAAAGTCCACCAAATAAAT
>JAZOMV010000015.1:0-2225 GCA_045654165.1 Christensenellaceae bacterium | reverse complement strand
AACGAAACCAATCTATAAACTATCACGTTCGTGGTCTTGACGTCATTAAAAAATTTAATCAATATTTAAAGGATTCAAACCTTTACGACTTACCTATCAACGAATTTACGGTAAGACATATTCAATTATTTTTGAATACGTTTGGAAGAAAACCTCAACGTGGAGTTGTAAAACTTAAAAAGGACTTCCCTGCTACCGTTAACTTTAGAGAGATGGCAAGACAAAAAATCATCACGGCTAATTCGGCATACCGAATGAAAAGACTTAGTAGACCTATCCGTACGTCTACTGCTCAAAAAATTTGCGAGTTTAACAAGTTGAATTTTGACGAATACTTTGAAGTTGTTGAGTCTGATGAGTTTTACGCAGCAGAAACGGTAAAAGGTTATAGACGAGTTTTAAGAACTATTTTTAATGAGGCGATTAGATACGACTGGACGACTAAAAATCCCGTTTGCGCAACTAAAATAGGCGTTGGAAACAACAATATTTCGTTGCGTCCCGTTCACGAGAAAGAAGTCTTTTCAATAACCGAATCTCAAGCTTTTTTACAAGCTTTAGACAAACTACCAGAAGATATGGCTTATAGAGTTATTCCCGTAAAAATAATGCTATTGACCGGTGCTAGAATCGGCGAAGTTCACGGGCTTCGTTGGTCGGACATCGACTTTGATAAAAACGTCGTACGCATCGAACGTAGCCGTATTGCATCGGAAGGACACGGCACTTACGAAAAAGAGCCTAAAACTAGAACGTCAAAGCGAAATATTCCCCTACCTAAATCTTTGGTGGAAGACTTAATTAAATACCAAGATTAGTTTAGGCAAGCGGATGATAAGTTTGACCAACATTTAGACTCTACGTACATAGCCTCAAACGTTTATCGTCAACCTGCGGGAGTCGGCACTATTGGGAATTGGCTTACAAAGTTTGAAGAAGAAAACGGATTCAAACACGTTACTTGTCACGGACTTAGACACACGTATTGTAGTTTATTGCTCACGCAAAATGTTCCTATACAAACGGTTAGTAGGTATATGGGACACAGTGATTCTACAATTACACTTGAAGTTTATAGCCATTTTATTCCTGATACACAAGAGCGTGCATTAACTGCTCTTGACAAAATCACGGGATAGATAAGGAGGAATTATGTACATACCGAAATTAAGGCGAATTAGCGACGTTATAAAGGAAATGAAAGCGCAAGACCCCGACTCTCCCGTTTCGTGGTATTTCTTACGAGAATTGTGTAGAAAAGGCAAAATCACTACGCTTAAGTTCGGTAATTCATGGCTTATAAACGTGGACGAGCTGTATGCGTTTTTTAAGGGAGGTGGCGAACGAAAATGAGAGATTTAATTTCGTCAGGCGACCTTATGCGGTTGTTTTTAGAAGGCGACCCAAATACAATTATCCGCCGTCCAAACGTAAGGCGTTTCGCTCAAGAAAACGGCGTTAGGCATATTATTTGCAATGGTAAGTGGCTTATCGATTACAAAGAGTTTTTCAAGAAAGTTAATCCAAGAAAAATTCGGCGTACTGCTACTATGCCACGACTTCGTTGTCTTAGAGATTGTGTTACTGAATTTAATAAAAACAATCGTAAATACAAAATTGATAAAGCAACGATTTCTCATTATATGAACTCAGTACAAGTCACACGCTACTTTCACGGCAACACGTGGTTTATTAACTACGACGAGCTTGAGAAAGTTATATTACGTCACCTAAAAGCCGTCAAAAAAAGAAAGAAAAGAAAATACAACTGAATATAGAGAAAGGGCGAACCATAAGGCTCGCCCTTTTGAATTTTAATCTTCACTTGAAAAATTTAACAATTTGCAAACAACGTCTGCCACTTCCGTGTAAGGATTCTTCTCTACTTCACTCATACCATCATCGTAATGAATGTTCTTTTTCTCCGAATTTTGAATCGCCATTACATGCTGCTCGTTTTTCCAATTAGCCGCCGAAACAATATCCATGCTTTCTGTATAGCCCGGAAAAATTCTAGCCAATTCTTCTTTCGCTTTTTGAGAGGAATTAACCACCTTGGGGTCTTTAACAATGTAGTATTGAAGCCAAACCTCAAAACAAGGATTTGAAGGAATCATTATTATTTTCTTATATTTTGACTTAGCTTTTACATATTTCTCATACTTATGTTGTTCTAAATCCAAGTCAACCAAGCAATAAACTCTATCGCCAATTTCTAAATCCAA